>NZ_SCOH01000005.1 GCF_005503445.1 Chitinivorax sp. B
GCTCCTGCAGGCATCAATCCACCCACCCCCACCGCCAGAGCCAGCAACAAAGCCCCATGCCCCAACAGCAAACCTTGCACGCCATAGTGCGCCAACACTGGCGCGGCAAACAGGCTGGCTAAGGAATAGGCCACCCCAAAGAAGGTCCCCCACAGCCCCATGGCAATAGCACGATGCTGTGGCGCACTGAATACATGCATCAAAATTGGCGCCACAATCACCAACACCAAATGCGAGATCCCTTCAATCACCCGGCTCAGCATCAATATTGACAGCGGTGGCAGCATAGCCTGCCCCAGCGATAACAATCCACCAACTGCCAAAGCCAGTAATAGACTGTTGCGATAATCCCATTGCCGGACCATCACACCAGCCGTGGCACCAAAAATCAGGCCTACGATGCCAATCATCGACAGCAACCAGCCCGTTTGCGGCAGTGACAACTGGTATTGTGTGCCCAGGGCATCAAACCCAACCGAGACCTTGGCAAACTGCATGGCGCTGCCAATACCGCACCACCAAAGCAGCAGGATGATTCCCCACCGCGTTCTGGTCGGTGCCAGCTCAGCTTGCGTCATGACACGCATGCTTCATCGGCAGTCAATGACAGCGTGGCCACCATCAATTCGACAAACCGCTGTCGATCAGCACTGAAGGCCACCCTGGCATTCGCTGGTCGATCACCACGCTGGTGGACATCCATCACACTTCGTCCCACCGTCAAGCTGCCCGCCGTTTCCACATCCACATGCACCTGACGTGTGATGATCAATTCCGGGTCCAACAACGCACCGATACACAACGCATCATGCACCGGGGCCGACCCCGGAATGGGCATCTTCTCGGTTTCCTCATGCACATCGATCCGCTGACGGATGAACAATTCCGCCGCCAATGCAGCCGGTGTACCAGCCTGTACCAGGCGCTCGCAATCCTGATAGGTAATCAGCGCGGTATGGGTCGCATCCAGCGGCACCACGGTGACATCCTTGAACCCGGCATTGAACACCACCGATGCGGCTTCTGGGTCAGCCCAGAAGTTGAACTCGGCGGATGGCGTAGTGTTCGCCACCTCATGACCACCGCCCATGATGATCAATCGACGTACATGGCTTGGAAATGATGGATCAAGCTCAACAGCCAGGGCCAGATTGGTCAAAGGGCCAACTGCGACCAGCATCAAGTCCTCACCGTACTGAGCAAAGTGCTCGACCAGAAATTGTGCAGCATGGCGGGCCTCCGCTTGCCGGGATGTTGCCGGTAGCGGCAAGGTCAAACCATGTAAAGCCTTTGGCTTGGCCGGATCGCGAGGCTTGGGGAAATCTGGCCGTACCAAGGGTTTGTGTGCACCACGATAAACCGGTACATCAGCTCGTCCAATGTTATCCAGTACCCGCAACGTGTTGTCGGTGCAATAGTTGACCGGCGCATTACCGTTGACCACCGTGCAGGCCACCAGGTCAAGCCTTGGATGCAGGGCTGCCATCATGATGGCGACCGCATCGTCGGTACCGGTATCCACGTCCAGAACTAGCTTCAATCGTGTCATGTTTTCAGTACTTTCAAGCGTGGCTTACAAAATTCGGCAAAGCGCCTTTGGCAAAGCGGCACAAGGCAGTATCAGGATTTTCGTCCGCCATGCTCAATGTTCGCCGTGTGGGTCACCATACAGCTTGTCGTAATGGTAGGTCTCATGCCGGTCAATGCGTTCGTCGTAACATACCAGCTCCACGGTGTTCCCTTCCGGATCAATCAGGAAGATCGAGCGCCAGCCAATCCAGGTATGCACAGCAATGTTGTGAGGGATCTGCTTCTGTTCCACAAACGCCTTCATCGCCTCGTAATCCGACACAGTGATGGTAAGCGCAATATGGTGTAGTGTTGATTGCTTGGCATCCCAACCAGGCCAGGGCTTGTCATCAAAATTGGAATGCTTGCGACGATTGAACAGTGTCAGCGTTTGTACTTGCCCCGCGACCCCGTCCGCAATCTTCATGAAAGCGACTTCGTCATCGAAGCGCCGCAACAGCTGCAGGCCGATGGTCTCGGTATAGAACTTCAGCATGGTGTCCATATCCGCCACACGCAGCACGACTTCACCAATACCCAAAACCTTGAACGGCCCCTTCTTAGGTACCTGCAATGAATCCATTGTGTTGTCCTGTTCAAATATCTTCAGCCAACCGGAACCCTATGGCGTACAGACTGCTGGGATAGGCACCATGCCGGCGCTGGCAACGTGCCAGATCCGAGAAACGGTTGAATGCGCCCCCTCGGGCAATCCGGTATGCGCCCAGTTTCAGGTAAAGGTCATCCATGACAACCTGCCCACCCGGATACGGGCGATAGGTATCACTGACATATTCCTCGACATTACCAGCCAAATCAGCCACGCCCGCCGGTGTATTCCCCAACGGGAAGGCACCAACCGGTGAGGTACTGAGCAGGCCAGCCTCCATGGTATTGGCGGCATCTGCGGTGAAGCGATCGCCCCATGGGAACGACCGGCCGGTAGCGCCCGCCGCCACATATTCCCATTCAAACTCGGTCGGCAGCCGGAACGCTCGGCCGGTTTTGCGACTGAGCCAGGCAGCATAGGCTTCAGCAGCCTCGGCAGTGATGGTATAGACCGGCGAATTGAGCGCATGCGCAGGTGGTTTGCCATAGGGCCAGCTGGATGGAATCGCTGGGAAATGGGTATCGCTCAGAAATGCCATGAATTCACCATTGGTGACCGGATATTTGCCGATGGCAAACTCACCGATATCAACAGCGAACCTTGGGCATTCTTTTTCAATCCACAAACGTTTGACGCCAAATTGAACATAGCGCTCAAACAACGCATCGACCGTCGATAGATCGGTGCCAATCACGCCACGCCCCCCCTGGACCTTCACCATGGTCGGCTCAAGCGGATTCAGCCGTGGATCGCCTATCAGGCTCAACATCCAGCCCGCCGCAATACGCCGGGCTACCTCGGCCGTTGCATCTTCCACCAACAACGCCAAGTCATGGCTGCTGGCTGAACGGACGCTGTTCATCACGGCTGGCGTAATTGCCAGCGGCGGTGCGACAAAATGCTCGGGCAACCCCATTGCCGCCCGATCGGTAATCTCGTTGATTTCACCCACTACCCGGTCCGGCCACATGTTTGCTTGCATGTAAGGATCCTGTTTTCAAGAAAGCGAATGACATGCCTCGCCACACTGGGCAGCATGGTGGGTGCCATGACCGGCGTCACCAAGACGGATACTATGGTCGGCCTGTTCGGATTTGGATTTCAGGTAGCCCAGATTGTGGTGATTGGAGAACACCCCCGTCGGCAGTTGCTCTACCACCTCAATCCCCAACCCAGCCAATTGCTGCGCTTTGTCCGGGTTATTGGACAACAGTCTGATCTTGGCAACACCCAGTGCCAGCAACATCTCTGCAGCACACCGGTAATCTCGCTCATCGTCCGCAAAATTAAGCGCACGATTGGCGGCAAACGTATCCATACCTTCCGACTGCAACGCATAAGCATCGATCTTCGGGTACAGCCCAATCCCTCGACCTTCCTGTCGCAAGTACAGCAGGTAACCGCCACTGGCATTCAAACGGTATAAGGATTCGGTCAACTGCGGGCCGCAATCGCAGCGTTGCGAACCGAATACATCCCCGGTCAGGCATTCGGAGTGCAGCCGGACCAAGGGAATATCGCCAGTCACCGGCCCCAGCCGCAGGGCAATGTGTTCACGACCATCACTGAGATGATCAAAAGTGCTGAGCCTGGCAATGGCATTGCCTCCCAGAATTGGCAGATCAACTGTCTGTCGAACACTGGCACTGAATTGAGTTGACTTCATGAGATGTACTTTATGCGCTGGTTTAAGTCATACCGTATGGCGACGATTACGCTTTTTTCAAGACGACATCAAGCAAAGACAGTAACCGGCCCGGCAATCATGTCACCCAAATCCCCCACCACCACTTGCGGCGGTGTTGTTTCTGGCAAAACAGCATAGAACTTGTCACTCAAATCGCCACTGACATCACCGGCATAGATGGTCAACGGACGTTGCAACCGCGCAGCCATATGACGCAATGCATTGATGGCAACGCCTGTCGTGTGCACCGTCAGCACGATGAATTCCTGCACAGTTGGCGCCAGCTCGATCATCATCGCCATCAATGACACGCCGCTTGCCATGGCACCATCCACCATCACACACCGTCGATAAGCCGAGGTGGGTGGAATCAGATCACAGCCCACCACCATCCCCCCTGCATGCTTGAAGCGCTTGGCGTGGGGGGCAAGGTAGCGACCGTCGGGTAACCAGCCCAAGCTGTCGGCGAGTAAATATCCTTCACGACGCGGCGCAACGACCAGCGTATCTGAAGCTGACACCAATGCCATCACATCCACAGGCAAAGCACGGTAAATATCCAATAAAATGGCCTTGTAGACGCTTCGGTCTTCAGCCGCGTGTGATGGCTGCCGCGCCAGATTACCCAGTTGGCGAATCTGTTGTGGAATACGCGCCACACCCCAGGAGGCAATCTCCACACGGCTTTGGCTGGCATCCCCATCAAATGGCTGGTGATGCAGTTCATGCAGTTCATCATGCTCGAACGAGATCACCGTCGGCAGCTTGATGTCGTAGGCGTCCTCCATTGCCCGCAATTTGTCACGCAGCGCGTTATCTGCCTGCTCCGAAGCCTGACGCAGAAACGGTGATGGCTGGGCGATATCAGAAGATACCGCCGCTGGTGCAGTACGCAGGATGCCCTGCCTGACTGCTTCATCCAGCAGCGCTTTACCGTGCTGCCATAGCAATGTGGACCCCTGCCCAATCACCGACTTCTTGGCAACCACTTTGTCGTAATGGACTTGTGGATGCTTCCAGGTACCGCCACCACTGTAGAAATTGATCAATAACGGCTGAAAGCGATCCAACCCACGCGCGAAGCGGGCTTCTGGCGTATCGCCGGTTTCAAATTCAAGCCAGGCAGCTTTCAGTCGCTCTCCCAAGTGGGCCGGCAGCATGCCGAACAGGCGATTGGCAGCCTGTTGTTCGTTGTCGTGCTTGTTGTCACTGCCTTTGTCGTCATAAAGAAATACGTCACCTGCATCGATCTCGACAATATCGTGCAGCAGCAACAGCTCGACCACACGTGCCACATTCACCGGTTGGTCGGCATAGTCAGCCAGAATCATGGCCATGACCGCCATGTGCCAGGAATGCTCGGCAGAGTTTTCACGACGAGTACCATCCAGCAACGGAGATTGGCGGTAGACGGATTTGAGGCGATCCATTTCCAGAATGAATCGGACCGTCGCAGCAAGGTTCGGATCAGCAGCAGATTGTGTCACCGTAAAAAGCTCCATCACGTAAAAACAGAGGCTGGACGAGGCACACCCCGTCCTTTTTCAAAATCTGGGGCAAGCGATAGCTGGGTTCTCTGGCATGGTTTCATGGCTCGAGCAAAACCTAGGTTATGAGCAAACCTGATAAACGCGGCCATCATAGGAACTGGCCAGAAAACCATTGGATCGCTGATCGCTGACCAGGCAGGAAATGCCACTGGCGGTAGGCTTGCCCATCTCGATCCAGTCACGTGCCTCTACATCGAAAACGGCAATAGTACCGCCGTAACTACCAGTAGCAATCAAGCGCTGATCTGCAGAAGCTGCAATACATTTCACCGAATGGGTGTGAGGGGTATCGAACACTTCGCTCTCCCCACCCCGCCAGATCCGTAATTTCAAATCACGGCTGATACTGGCAAAGCCACCATCGATGCGTGTACAACCATTGGCTATACGCTCGTGAGCGTCATCGATGTAGCTTTCCAGACTGAAATCGGCCACACGATGAAACGCGACGGCTGATGTTGCACATACGCTGAACAACAGTTCGTCATCAGCAGTAATGCCTTTGATGGCATTGTCGTGCATCGCAACATCACCTTGATACTGCACCTGATCATTTTCATCCAGCACCAGAATGATGGCTTCACCGGTATAGGTACCGATGGCGGCATGCAATCGGCCATCCTTCATGAAAGTGGTAGCACAATTGAGTGGGGAACGATGCCGATGCAATACTTGACCGGAAATAGCGTCAAAGACCGTACCCATTTGTCCACCAGTCAACAGTAACGACCCGAATGGCTGCAGAAAATTGCACAGGCTGCCCACATTGACCGATGGCTCGCCATTGATGTGGAGCACGCCGGCATCGCCAATGGTGTATTCATCGCCTTCTACCAACGCCACGGCATTCAGGCTGATGGCAGGCTCGATCCCATCCAGCTCCCAGCTGTCCTGCCGATGATTCCAGGTGGCGTAACGTGAGCCGAATGTGGCGAATACAATCTGGTCATCCCCCAGCAACGCACAGCTACGTGGCCAGATGACACTGGGTAGTGCCGACTGCGCTATCTGCTGCAAGGTACCTTGGGCATCCGCCCGCCACAGAATTACCGAACGGTCATAGCTCAGACTCACCAGCAAACGACGTACATCATCAAATACGATGCGTTTGATACCCGCCACGTGGGCTGGGATGACGCACGTTTGTACAGGCGTGATCACCGTAATGCGGCCTTCGTCGTCACCCGCGAAGATGGTACCGTCACGTGCCAAAGCCAAGGTATCGGTTTCAACCCCACCCAAGTCGATCAAATCCGTCTGATGGCCACTGGCGACATCCCACCGACGGATCGAACCATCATCACTGCTGGACACCAGACTACGACTATCCGCAGCCCAACTGACCGAGATCACATCCGCAGTATGACCACGCAACACCTTCAGGCATAGTCCAGTCAGGTCAAACAACCGGATGGTGTGATCTCGCGAGCAGGTAGCCACCTGAGAACCATCCGGCGAAAATGCTGCCATTTCAATATCGTCTTCATGCCCAATCAACGCGGCTTTCAAACGAAGTGTCGGCACCGCCCAGATGCGGGCGGTATGATCACTGCTGGCACTGACCAGTAATCGGCCATCGGCGCTGAATGCACACTGATTGGCGAGATGATCGTGCAATACGCGATGAATTGGTTTCTGGCTAATGGCATCCCATAAAATCACCTGATTATCATAGCCAGCAGTTGCAATATATTGATTTTTAAAACAGGCAATACCACTGATCGGGGCAAAGTGTTTCATTATTTCCCTTAATGAAATAAAGCCGTCACCATTTGATAAACCCAGGCCAATAGCTATCAACCAACTCAGGAGCAAATGGCAGCAAAAATAATGGAATGACTGCAGACTGGCCTAGCAAGCGCAACACCTGCCTGGTTTGCACCAAGCCCAACGGGGCATTCACACATGGTGAAACTTCATCACCATGCACAAACAAGCAAGATCGCCTTGGCAAGGCGGCGATCAACATGACATATCAACGAGCCTTATTTTAATTACCTGTACAGCGGTCCTAATCGGGAATTATATTATCCACTAGAAAATAAAACTGCAATCTCGAAAGTCAATTAAATGAAATATTCAATATATCAAAAATGACATCAGACTGATTTAACTAAAAATTAATTTCCAGCTATCATTTATTCAATACATGGCGAGAAGCCAATAATGACACAGCAATGTTTTTCATCAATGTGACAGGCGAGGACCATTTAGTCGCATCAACGTCGAATATACGCATAGGCACAATAAATTCCATTTGATCGGCTATCAGAATTATTCTTCCGCCGATCGGTGAACGGTTTGTTCCATCGGGTTCAGGCACTAAAACAGAGATTCCCGATATCCGTATTCGTCCGCTTTTGAATACCGCACAACTGATGCCAGAACGATGGAGATCTCGCCATGAAACCCATATGCTGTCTTATTTCCACCCTGCTTTATCTGGTCAACCCGGCCGGCGCAAACGCCAACGAAACCCCATCCCTGACAACATCGCCATTGGTTGTCGCCCTGCCGCAACCTGAAGCAGCACGCTTTCTGGCACAGGCTACTTTTGGCCCCAAGCCGGGCGATATTGAGAAATTGGCACAGCAGGGCTTCATCAGCTGGCTGAACAACCAGTTCACAGCACCGCCGACATCGCACAAGGCCTATCTGGATCAGATCATCAGCGGCCTGCCACCTGGCAGCAAAGCATTACCCACCCACGTTTACCAAAGTTTCTGGAGGCAGGCAGCCACCGGGAATGATCAGCTGCGACAGCGTCTGGTATTTGCGTTGTCGGAATTGTTCGTGATCAGTGTGGATGGCAGTTTGAGCAACTATCCGCGCGGAGTGGCCGGCTATCTGGATGTATTGGGACAACATGCCTTCGGCAATTTCAGGCAATTGCTGGAAGCCGTCTCGACCAGCCCGATGATGGGTATTTACCTGTCGCACTTGAAAAATCGCAAGGAAGACCCGCAACGAGGCCGGGTCCCGGACGAGAACTATGCACGGGAGGTGATGCAGTTGTTCTCCATCGGCCTGTATCAATTGAATCCGGATGGCACACCACGACTGGTCAATGGCAAACCTGTCGAAACGTATGGAAACGACGATGTCACCGGGCTGGCCAAGGTATTTACCGGATGGAGTTGGGGCGGGCCGGATCTGTCTGATGCCCGGTTCAATGGATCGGTCAAAGATCCGAACAGAGATGTCATACCGATGCAGAATTACCCGAAATTTCATTCGACCAGTGAAAAACGCTTCCTCGGCGTCATCATCCCGGCAGGTACCAATGGGCCGGACAGTTTGCGTATGGCGCTGGATCGGCTGTTCAACCACCCCAATACCGGGCCGTTCATCACCAGGCAATTGATTCAACGGCTTGTCACCAGCAACCCAAGTCCCGCTTACGTACAACGCGTCGCCAATGTGTTTGCCAACAATGGGCAGGGCATACGGGGTGACATGAAAGCCATCATTCGCGCCATCCTGCTGGATAACGAAGCCCGTAACTTGAACCAACTCAACAGTCCTGCGTTCGGCAAACTGCGAGAACCTGTGGTGCGGTTGGCCAACTGGATGCGCGCTTTCGGCAAACCGTCCAATTCCGGCAATTATCTGGTTGGCAATACCGACAGTACCACCACATCGCTGGCACAAACGCCAATGCGCTCGCCCTCGGTCTTCAACTTCTTCCGGCCAGGTTATGTACCACCTGGCACTGCTATTGCCGACCGGGGCCTGGTGGCGCCGGAATTTCAAATTACCCATGAAACCTCGGTCGCCGGTTATCTGAACTTCATGCAGAACGTGGTGGCAAAAGGCGTAGGCACAACTGCCAATAATGTACGTGATATACCGCCGGATTATGCCGCCGAACTGGCATTGGCCGACAACCCGGATGCTTTGTTAGCCAGAGTGGAGTTGCTACTCGCATATGGTGGTTTAAGCTCAGGCAATCGGCAAACAATCCGTAACGCGGTGGCATCCATTACCATCCCTGCCGATCCAGTCAAAGCGGCCACGGCACGGCGCAATCGCGTGCAATTGGCCGTCTATCTGGTGATGGCATCCTCAGATTATCTGGTACAACGTTAAGGAGGCCCAATCATGACTACACATCAAGCATCACGCCGTGCCTTCCTTCGTCATGCCGCCTCGCTTGGGCTGATGGGTGCAGCAGCACCCTTCGCGCTGAATCTGTCACTATTGAATACAGCTTCGGCAGCCAATGCCAACGACTACCGGGCAATGGTCTGTGTGTTTCTGTTTGGTGGTAATGATCATTACAACACGGTCATCCCCTATGACACTGCCTCCTACCAGCAGTATCTGGACGCAAGGTCAGGTATCGCCCACCCGTACGATGCATTGCAGGAAATCGTCCCAACCAATCCACAAGGTGGGCGGCGGTTTGCCCTACCCCTTGAGTTGGCACCGCTGAAAGCCTTGTTTGATCAGGGCCATGCCGCTGTGCTTGCCAACATCGGTACGCTGTTGGCCCCCATTGCTGATGCGGCGGAGTATCGATCCGGCCGGGTACCGGTTCCACCCAAACTGTTTTCACACAATGACCAGCAGGCCATCTGGCAGGCCCTGTTACCCGAAGGCGCAAAAATCGGCTGGGGCGGCCGCATGGGTGATCTGTTGATGAGCCAGAACAGTGCCGCACAATTCACGACGATCTCAGCCGCATCCAATGCGGTATTCCTGACTGGTAACCAAGTCAGGCAATATCAGATCGGTACTGGTGGCCCCGTCGGGATCTCACACCTGTCCGATTCGCTGTTTAGCACCCCCCAAGGCAGTACCGCACTGCGCAATCTGATTACGCAGGCCCGCAGCCACTTGTTACAGGATGAACTGGGGAATATTACAGAACGCTCCATCCTTGCGTTCGATACGCTCAACACCGCATTGGCGGGGCTGCCGGCAACTGACCCACGCGTTGCACTCAGTGATGCCCAGGCAGGTAACAGACTGGCACAGCAACTGCAGATTGTCGCTCGCATGGCAGGCATCAGTCAGACGATTGGGGTGAAACGACAGGTCTTTTTTGTCAGCCTGGGCGGCTTCGATACGCATGATAATCTACTGACCACACAAGCAGATTTGCATACGATACTGGCGCAAGCGATCGCCTATTTCTACAGTACAACCGTCCAGCTAGGGCTGGATCAGCAAATCACCCTATTCACCGCATCTGACTTTGGGCGCACCCTGACCAGTAACGGCGACGGCTCTGATCATGGCTGGGGCGGTCATCACATGGTTGTCGGCGGTGCAGTCAAAGGCAGGCAGATTGTCGGGACGATACCGGAAACACGTCTTGGGATACCGGAAGACGTAGGCTCGGGCCGACTGATTCCTAAAATTGCGGTGGATCAATATGCAGCCACACTGGGGCAATGGTTAGGCGTGGCAGCATCCGATCTACCGCTGATATTGCCGAACATCGGTAGGTTTACCACAGCCAACCTTGGCTTTTTATAAGCATCCGTGGTCGTAGTCTGCATAACCCAGACCCACCAATAAAAAACCGGCCCAAATCAATGGGCCGGCTTGAATTGAACGGCGATATATTAGTCCGATATTTACTGATTCGGGCATGGACCATGCTGACACAACGAATCAATCACATTGAAATTGGAGGTACTCCATCCATCAGGCTCAATGTATGAAGTGACATTCATAATCCTGCTGGTGATACTGACTGCACACTTCGTCCATAGGAATGCCACCGTGTAAAACGGCCTTGGTTTCAGGCAGGGCTGACTTGTTGATCGCAGTCGTCGATAACAGACCGACTCTCGAGAGTAGACAGAAAGTGCCGGATTGCAATTGCTGCTGCAACAGGGCTGGCTTGCAACAAGCCATGTGGACCTGCAAGCGGTGATACCTGCATGCTGGGTAGCATGGTTTTGAGCAGACTGACCTGCGATGCAGGAATCAGTAAATCATGGGTAGCTTGCAAGTAGCAAACCGGGAGGGCGATTCGCTGCCAATCCGGCAGCACATCCACGTCCAATACTGCTTGCAGACGATGTTGTAGAACGCGCTGCGCAACCTGGGCCAACGCCTTTTCCAGTAGCTTCCGCAACTGAACATGTGCGCCTCGGCCATATAGCAGCATTGCCAGCAAACGTGACGGAAGCCATCGGATCGGAGTCAGGCCAATCAACGGACGCAACCCTATCAAGCTCGGCCGAGGACTGCAAGCGAAGGAGCAGCATAAAATGAGCCCCACCATATGTTGATCTGCTTGTGCTGCAAGTTGTATAGCCACCGGGCCAGAAAAGGATTCACCCAACACCACATAGGGGCCATGGCGAGGCAACGCTTGTTTCACCAACGCCACCAATGCTGAATAACCCAAAGTTTGCTCGGGCGGATAATGGATCGGACATATCCGGACATGAGGTGGCAGATACGGGAGCAGTGGCTCAAATAAGGTTGCCGTACCATCCAGCCCTGGTAACAGCACCAGTGTCAGCATATGTCCACCTGTTTTCAGGAAAGGATCATGCGAGTTGAACGTCTGACTTGCAATGTCAACGCTGGCATGTCCCATTCAATTGGTTTGCGATCCAACAGGCTGAGCATGGCTTTGACGGCAGTAATGCCGATTTCGGCTAGTGGCTGGCGCACGGTGGTCAGTGGAGGGGTCGCATAGGCAGCACCTGGGATATCATCGAAGCCGACGATCGAGATATCCTCCGGCACCCTCAGCCCATGCTCAAACAATGCCAGACGCGCGCCAAACGCGCTTTCATCATTGGCTGCAAACAAGGCAGTAAAAGGCTTGTTGCGGGCAAGTAACGCTTCAGCTGCCGCATAGCCGTCAGTCTGGACAAAATTTCCGCACGCAACCAAATCCGGGTCGAATGGTATATCGTACCTTGCTAATGCATCGTGATAACCGCGCAAGCGTGCTGCAGCATCTTCGTGACCCAACCGGCCATCAATATAGGCAATACGGCGATGGCCTTGCTTCAACAAATGCTCGACCGCCAGCAATGCCCCATCCTGATTATCCAGGGTAAAACCAAACACACCTTCACCATTCAGATGCCGCCCTGTGACAACAATCGGTGTTTTGCGTGCATAGTACAATACCCGTTCATCCGGCAACTTGCCGGCCAATAGAATAATACCGTCGACACGGCGCGCTGTCAGCAGCTCGATCCGCTGCGCCTCCACCGCTTCGGACCAATGCCCAGTCACAATCAGTGGTACATAGCCAGCTTCGGCCAACGCATGTTCAATATTGGTAAGGATCTCGGCAAAATATTGGCTGACCATATTGTGCGCAATCACCCCGACGGTCATTGCCCGGCCCTTCTTGAGGCTTTTAGGCAGTAAATTCGGGGTAAATTGCAGCGCTTCCACCGCCGATTGAATACGTTTGCGACGCTTTTCGGACACAGGTACGGCACCATTGAGAAAACGGGATACTGTACTGGTGGACACCCCCGCCAGCTTGGCGACATCTTCCAATGTGGGGGCATGGGTGGAAATATTGCTGTATTTATTCATGTTCCACCCGTTGCCGACTTGAGATCCTGGACATCACAGCATGATTTGAAACGACGTCAACAGTACCAAGTGGCTGACTATGTAGAGATTTCGATCATGTTCGAATGGGCCAGTAGACTTTACATTTGACCGGCCACTTTTTTGTAACATGGTGCCTGTGGATGACACGCTTGTGAAGCGCGGCGAATGGCTGAATCGACCAGTGGTCTGGCCACGGGATCACCCGGCAGGATGGTCAGATTTATCTGCGCCCCCACACAACTTGCCATCACCAAGTCAAGGCAACCGTCTTTCAGATACGGCTGTCCACCGCACCGAATGGCAACGTGGATTTTGGCTTCCGGGTCAGTTAAAGGGGAACATCACCTCTGCCCATCCAGGTCAATGTGGCGGACCCGGGCTACCATATCAGGATGAAATGGCCAATCTCAGCGCCATGCATGATGGTGCGTGCTGACATCATGATCCCACACCCAGCACAGCACCCAACTACCGTGCGCGCCAAGTCACTTGTCACCAGCCCGGTTTGACACCTTGCACAGCCCCCAACCATAATCCGCGATTATTGATGTGGCCCTGGTCTGGACCAGTGTCCCAAATGTCTGACCTACCTGTATTCCCAATGCGACGACCCTCCCTGTTACTTTCGATGGCAGTCACATTGCTGGTGACAGCCTGCGACCGTCATCCATCAACAGCTCCTGCGGCAAGTACACCCCCACCTATCGACACCTTGCAGGCATTACCCACCGGCCTCAAGCACAAGGGCACCATCGACAAGATTCTGCGTTGGTCAGAGGCAGATGGCGAGCACGTGCTGGTTGCTAGTCACGGTACCCGTGAATTCCATTCAGCGGAATATGGTGATGCGGTAGAAGACTGGCTGTATGCCGCACAATACCGAAAAGTCGGTGACACCTATGACATGTTATGGAAATTGAACGACAGCACGTCACCCTGCCCGGTTGATCATGTGGCTGCGTACTATCAACGTGGTATCCAGGTAACAGACTTGGACAGCAATGGCGTGCACGAAGTCACCCTGGCTTACCGTGTGACTTGCGCTGGCGATGTCAGCCCCTTGACCCAAAAGGTGATCTTGCGTGAGCGCAGCCAAAAATATGCCCTGCGAGGGACGACGATGGATGGAATCCAGATCAGCAATGGCGAGCTCCCGCCAACCGAGCCCCGCTGCCCGCCTGACGCTCAACCTTATTCAATCAATGGCTGCTACGAATCCGACAAGGATTTTGTCGACGCACCCCAACCATTTCTGGCCCATGCACAACAAGTTTGGAAGACGGTATTGAAGGAACACCCGATCCCACAAGAACCGGAATCAGGCAAGTAAGACTACAAACACCGCATGGATACGCAAGGTCAGCTAATCCAGCTTGACAGGCATACCCACTCGGTGCGAATTGACGATACTTCGCCTACCTTTGTTTGATAAGGCAGATGGGGCTGCGGTTTCCAAGGAAACAGTTCATTTCAATGTACCGCTCAACCGCTTCCCTTCAAAACATGAACAGGTGCGTTGCCTACCCTACCTGTCAGATACCCCATCACCGCATCCACGATCGCCCGTTCAATGGCATCCATCGGAAAGTCCGGTGGATCGATGACCGCAGCGTGCACCATGGACTCCAGCATACGTAAGACCACCCAGGTAGCCAGATCCAGATTGTCTGGCACGACCTGTTCTCGCCAATCGCTCAGCAAGCGTCGCACACGCATGAAAATGCTCTGATCGGTTTTGCTTTCCGTCGCTGGCTCGTCAAAGAACGGAAACTCCCGTTCCAGCATTCTGTGCAGTGCCGGTTCAATCAGGTGGGCGGCCAGCATGGCCCGAACCATGCCTGCTACATGTTCCTGCAGTGTTGTCTTGCCCGTTGCAGACAACACCACGTCAATCACCTGATACATCTGCGCGGCATGGCGATCGTGCAAGGCAGCCACCAGTGCATCCTTATTGGGAAAGTATTGGTAGATCGACCCCACGCTGACGCCAGCGTGTTCCGCCACCAGATTGGTATTGGTCCCGGCATAACCTTTCTCAGCAAAAATGCGAGCCGTAGCTTGCAAAATGATCTCGACCGTCTGCTGCGAACGTTGCTGGCGCGGGGCTTTGCGCGGTTTTGGGATGTCTGTCATGGCTTGCCTGGATGCGAGTTTTCAATAGGTGGCGGAATTTATATCATCTGCAGCAACAGTGAGCAAATACTCGCATTTCATGGTCGCGATCGACCACACCAGCCAGGATCAGCCCGCACCATATTGTCATTCGTGCAGGGAACCGCTGAACACAGGTGATTTGCCCACTGGCATCAGCCTTTTCTCATTACAGGAAACTCAGCATGGATACCCACCATCGCACATCACCATCCAATCGTCCGGTAAATGTGATCGACACTTCAAATGTCTTTCTGACGTTACTACCCATCACCCTCGCGGTCCTGGTCGGCTTTTTGACCTTTGGGCTACCGCTACCGGTTCTACCGGTACATATCCAGCATCAATTGGGATTCGGCCCCATCATTGTCGGCATCCTGATCAGCAGCCAGTTTGCGGCCGCGCTACTCACCCGCGCCTGGGCCGGCAACATGGCGGATGGGCAGGGGGCCCGACAAGCGATGACGACCGGCTTCTGGCTGGCAACCGCATCGGGTTTCGCATACCTGGCTTCTCATCTGGCCTTTCGTAACGCCAACATGTCACTCATCCTGCTCTTGATCGGGAGAGTAATCTTGGGGGCCGCAGAAAGCCTGATTGTGACCGGCGCACTGGCCTGGGGTATCGGGCTGGTTGGGCCGCAGCGTGCCGGCAAGGTCATGGCTTGGGTCGGCATGGCCATGTATGCAGCTTATGCTGCGGGGGCACCGATCGGTACACAGCTGTATGCGCGATTTCACTTCAGTGGTATCGCCTTGGCGGCCATCTGCATTCCACTGCTGGCCCTGCTGATCATTCAACGCACACCGGCCGTCAAACCCTCTGGCCAACGTCGGGTACCATTCTACAAAGTATTGGGGGATGTCTGGTTGCCAGGGTTGGGGCTAGCCGCCACCAGCATCGGGTTCGGTGTCATCACCGCATTCATCGCCCTGTTGTTCGCTGCCAAGCAGTGGGAACAAGCATCGCTGGCCTTCACCACCTTCGGCATCGCCTTCATCGTAGCGCGTCTCTTGTTTGGACATTTGCCAGATCAATTGGGCGGCGCCAAAGTCGCCTTGGTCTGCGTCGTGATCGAGGCCGGCGGCCAATGGCTGATCTGGCAAGCATCCACCCCCGCTGTCGCGTACCTGGGCGCAGCATTGACTGGCTTTGGTTATTCACTGGCCTTTCCCGGCTTTGGTGTGGAGGCGGTCAAGCGGGCTCCGGCAGACAGCCGCGGAGTCGCAATGGGCGCCTATGTCGCGTTTCTGGATATTGCACTGGGCCTGACCGGTCCGGTAATGGGTTGGATTGCTGGTCAATTTAGCGTAAAGAACGTCTACTTGGTCAGCACCCTATGTGTTGCCAGTGCGGTACTGATTGCGAGCCAATTGTTACGCCAGCCCGGTCGGCAGGCACAAGCCGTTGCACGCTGACAAAAAGCTGTGTTAGCCTGAAAACATGAACCGAGACGCCGCCCATGCCCTGGTGAACCAGGGATCGATGCAACAAGGTCTGCAATCCGCACACCTTGCGGCCCGGTTTATTGTCACCACCACAACCACCACCTCCACGGCTACCTAGCACGTGCGGAGGTAGCCATCCAAGGCTGCCTCCGGTGATTGAGTGTGAATCCTGCGAGTCAGCCAGGACAACATTCAATCAGGAGTGCACCATGCCCATCATTTCATTACCCGATCGATCGCAACGACAATTCGATCAACCCGTTTCCATCCTCGATATTGCAGTTGCCATTGGCCCACGCCTGGCCAAAGCAGCCCTAGCAGGTCAGGTCAATGGCCAGCTGGTGGATATCAGCCATGTCGTCACTGCGGACGCACAGGTTGCCATCGTGACGGCTGACCACCCGCAGGCTTTGGACATCTTGCGCCATTCCTGCGCGCATTTGCTGGCCATGGCGGTCAAACAACTGTTCCCTGCCGTACAAGTCACCATTGGCCCGGTCATTGAAGATGGCTTCTATTACGACTTTGCCAGTGACCAGGCCTTTACGCCCGATGATCTGGCCGCCATCGAAGTGCGCATGCATGAGTTGGCCAAGCAGGATTGGCCGATCGTGCGCCGCGAACTGCCTCGCGAGGCGGCATCCGCCTATTTTGGTGAGCTGGGCGAAGTCTACAAACAGCAGATCATTGCCGACATTCCGGCCGGTGAGGTGTTGTCGTTGTATCGCCAGGGCGATTTCGAAGACCTGTGCCGGGGACCGCACGTCCCCTCCACGGGCCGAATCGGTGCGTTCAAGCTGCTGAAAGTGGCCGGGGCCTACTGGCGTGGCAATGCCAACAACGCGATGCTGCAACGTATCTATGGCACATGCTGGCGTAACCAGGCCGAGCTGGATGCCTATCTGCTACGACTGGAGGAAGCAGGTAAGCGTGACCATCGCAAGCTGGGCGCGCGGCTGGACTGGTTTCATTTTCAAGACAACGCCCCTGGGGCGGTTTTCTGGCATCCAAAGGGTTGGTCGGTATTCCAGCAACTACTGAGTTACATGCGCGGTCGGCATGATGCGGAAGGCTATGTTGAAGTGAACACGCCGGACGTGATGGACCGATCGCTGTGGGAAATATCCGGCCATTGGTTCAACTACCGCGAGCACATGTTCACGACGCAAACAGAAGATGAACGAGTCTTCGCACTCAAACCCATGAACTGTCCAGGAGCCGTGTCGCTGTTCAAACATGGCCTGCGCAGCTATCGCGAGCTGCCGTTACGCATGGCCGAATTCGGCAAGGTACACCGTTATGAGCCTTCCGGGGCATTACATGGTCTGATGCGGGTTCGCCATTTTACGCAAGACGATGCCCACATCTTCTGTACGCCAGCGCAGTTGGGGGCAGAATGTAAACGGGTAGTAGAACTGGTGCTGGCCATCTATCGCGATTTCGGGTTTGAAGAAGTCGCCATCAAGCTGTCCACACGCCCCGATAACCGCATGGGATCAGACAGCCTGTGGGACCAGCTGGAGCGTGCGTTGTCTGACGCACTGGACGAACTGAACCTACCCTACTCGCTCAACCCTGGAGAAGGTGCGTTCTATGGCCCGAAGCTGGAATTCGTGCTCAAGGATGCAATTGGCCGCGACTGGCAATGTGGCACGTTACAGGTGGATTTGAACCTGCCTGAACAGTTCGACATTCATTACGTGGCAGAAAACGGCGAGAAACAACGCCCGGTCATGTTGCATCGCGCCTTGTTCGGCTCCCTTGAACGCTTCATCGGCATCCTGCTGGAACACTATGCAGGCGCCATCCCCAGTTGGCTGGCACCGGTGCAACTGGCTGTTCTGAACATCAGTGAAGCGCAGGTGGAATACGCCCTGCAATTGGGGGCAACATTGAAAGCAATAGGCATACGGGTTGACGTCGATACGCGCAATGAGAAGATCGGCTTCAAGATTCGCGAAAAAACGCTGGAAAAAATCCCCTATCTGGCGATCGTCGGCGACAACGAAATAGCAAGCGGTCTGATTGCCGTGCGCAGCCGACATGGCGATGATCTGGGCAGCATGCCACTGGCCCAACTGGTGGAAAAGCTGAAAGCTGAGCGACCACACTAGGTTCGGTTGACACGGTTTCATGGCCCGCGCCCTTTACACCCCTTCCCGCCGTGCCAGCAACGGCGGGACCAGGTCATTGCCTTCCATTCTCATCAACCAGTTGACCAACTGTTCTGCGGGCATGGGGCGTTCAATGTAATAGCCTTGAATCAAGTCACAACCCAGCATCTGCAATCGCCGACAGACAATTTCGGATTCCACTCCCTCGGCAACCACTTGCAATCCCAGATCATGTGCCATGTTGATGGCCGTTCGAACAATTGCAGTGTCATCCGGCTGACGATCCAGCGCAAAAATGAATGACTTGTCGATCTTCAGCTCGCTGATCGGCAGGCGATTCAGATAGGCCAACGACGAATAGCCAACGCCAAAATCGTCCATCGATACCTTGATACCGGCATGACGAATGGGGTGCAGCACACGCAGTGCAACATCCTGATCCTGCATCATGGCGGTTTCAGTCAACTCCAGCGTCAGGCAATCAGGCAATGCCTGTGAATCGCGTAACAGGCCCAGCAGATACTCGCAAAAATGCGCCTCTCGCAGATTCTTGGCAGAAATATTGATCGACATATCCAACTGGATTCCAGCTGCACGCCATGCCATCAATTGCTTCAGAGCCTGTTCCAATACCCAGCGTGTCAGTGGCTTGATCAGGCCAGTATGTTCCGCCATGGTCACAAACTGGTCTGGCGGGATAGGACCGTGAACCGGATGTGGCCATCTGAGCAACGCTTCCACCCCGACAATGCGTCGATCCCGCAGGTCGAACTTGGGTTGATAATGCAACTGCAATTCATTGGTAGTCAGGGCTTGCCGCAGTTCGCCCATCATTGACAAGCGACGAGCACTATAGCGGTTTTGCCGGTCAGAATAGACCGAGATATCGTGTTCACCATGGGCAGCCATTTCTACCGCCACCTCGGCACAACGTAACAGGCTGTCGAACTCCTGTGCATGCAGTGGACACAGGCTGATGCCAATCACAACCGGTACATCGATCGACATCTCCAGGTAATTGACCGTCTCCCGCATCGCTTTGGCCAGCTGATTGGCACGCGCTTGGATCAGATCCTCATTGTCAGCCGACAGGATGGCAGCAAAGCTGACTCCTTCAATATGCGCCAATACGTCGCCAGATTCGACATCCAGCAACTGAACCCCAGGTGTGACAGACACAGCCTGCGCCAGCCTTGCGACCACCAGTTTCAATAGTCCATCACCGGCCTGATGTCCCAGTGTGTTGTTGATCTCCTGAAAATGCGGAAACTTGATCAGCAAAAAACCAATCATCCGCCTGGACGCCACCGCCTGGGTAATGATGTTGGTTGTGGACTGCTCCAACAGCAACCGGTTTGGCGTCCCGGTCAGCCGATCGTGCAGTGACTGATGAAGCAGCCGGGATTCCGCGACAGCCCGTTGCTGCGCTTCTTCCAAGGCTGTTTTTTGCGCCATATAGCGTTGACGCCGTTCGTGATTGATGCGATCAGCCAAGGCAATCGACAACACCACAACTTCAAATATCGATCCCAGTTGCACACTGTATTCTGTGACCAGATTACGCGGCAACATGCCATATTTCTGCAATGCATACAGCAGAATGCCTGTCAGGAAGACACTCCAAGCTGCCACGAAATAGCGGGCTGGCACACTGCCTTGATGCAGGCTCAGCAAACCGGCGATAAATGATACCAAGGCTGCCAGCAACGCCAAGCTCACCGCTACGCGAATCATCACCGCATAAGGCAGGAACAGTGCACCAACCGCGACACCTGCTGCCACGACCGATAGCGATCGCAACAGAAACGACAACCTGCGTCGGCCAAGCCACAGCCGCAAAAACTCGTCGGTGAACAAACAGACAAATGTGACAAACAGGGCAGACAACACGGCCATCGACACATCCTGCCACCAGACACTGCTTGGCCAGAGGTATTGATAGCCAAACCCCTGGATGGCCATCTGCCCCAGCAACATCGTCGCCACATAAGCGATGTAATAAAGGTAAACCCGTTCACGAATACTGAACCAGATAAAGGCGTTGTATAACAACAGCACCAACAGCATGCCGAAATACGCCGATTGCGGTACCAGTCGTGCCTGTTCCGTTTCAATGTACCGGGATTGGGTCGACAAGGTCGCCGGTAACTGCACAGTACCCTGCGATGCAACAAAGATCCATACTTGGTAGGTAGACCCTGCTTCCAGATCCAATGGGAACAGAAAATTCCGATGCGACAGCGGCCGTTGATAGAATGGCTCAGCGTCACCAGTACGCCAGTGTGAAATCAGTCGATCATCCCGTATCAGCCATACCTGGACATAGTCGAGTACCGGGTAGGCAATTTCCAGCAACCAGTTGTGCGGTAAATCGTTTTCGACTTTCAGACGTGCCTGGAACCAGTAACCTTTTTGGGAATACCCGAAATTGGGGACATTGGACAGATCCGACTCCCAGACCTGCTCCGGCAATTGTCGAATGATTTCCAGTTGGGTCTGTCCTGTAGCATCGGCATAGACTGACAACGACGGCCCCAACGGTACAACCGCATCTGCATCGCTCAAGACCAGGACTCCGGCAACTGTCACGCTTGTCCACAGCAGCAGGCCCATGCCAAGCAGCCAACCCACAAGCCATTGCATCACCCCATGCCGAGCAAGGCCCAACCGCCAGGACAACATGATCAGTCAACCCTTCCAGTTCGAGAGGTTTTCCCATTTTAGGAAAAAAATCAGGCCCACGTTCAGCCACCAACCCCGAATCGCGGTTGCTATTCAATTGTATTGTGGCAATCCATAACTCATTTTGCAGCGCAGCAATATTTCGCAATTGCAGCAATTAATTTTAGTTCGTTGATTTAAATATTTAAATCAATTAAACAATACAAGCACTGAATCAACGTACGACATACAGAATATATGACTTCGGAAATCCACAAGAAAATCTCTGTTGCCAAGTCATACTTTTTGCGTATGATCATTCCCAGTGCTGCACCAAACCGACAACCAACCAAGCTTTTCATCTCTTGTACATATTGAACCAGCTTGGGTTGCAGCACCGTTTCAGCTTGTCCCGCCCCGCATTCGCAAGTTGAAACACACAATAAAAAAATCATAACAAGAGCACGATCACACAACGGTAGTCATATGTCGCCAGGTTCCCTTGCGCGCAAGCCGCCTGCTGCCCTCAGCTGTCGTTGACGCCGACAGCACTGGCCCTGTGTCGCCTGCGACCTACCACTCCGTTGCCCAACGTGCCCGATTCCGGATCACCAATGCACCTGCATACTTGATGGGCAGAGTGATCAGGAAGCCATGCATCCCATGACACGTTAGAGGAGTCGTTTCATGAAGTTCCTGCTGCAGCTCTCACGGATGATCGATACCATGACCGAGTTCGTTGGCAAGTCGGCTATGTGGCTGGTACTGATCATGGTATTGATCAGTGCAGGTAATGCCATTATCCGCAAGGCTTTCGACATCAGTTCCAACGCATTTCTGGAAATCCAGTGGTACCTCTTTTCTGCCGTCTTTTTGCTTGGGGCAGCCTATACGTTGCTACGCAACGAACACATTCGCATTGACCTGATTGTTGGCAAGCTCAGTCAGCGTGGACAGGTCTGGGTGGACATTCTGGGTGGCGTGTTCTTTCTGCTTCCGATGGCCTGCATGATGGTTTACTACGGCTGGCCTTTGTTTACCCAGGCATTGATATCGGGCGAAATGTCACCGGATGCTGGCGGGTTGATTCGATGGCCCGTGTGGGCACTGATTCCCGCCGGTTTTGGCTTGCTGATCCTGCAAGCGATCTCCGAGATCATCAAACGTGTCGCATTCCTGCAAGGTATGGCACCGTTCCCTGGGGATGCCAAGCATCACACCCATCATGAGGAGAACCGCACATGAGCCATTCGATGATGGCCCCGATCATGTTCGCGTCGCTCATCGCTTTTCTATTGATGGGTTACCCGGTCGCCTTTGCACTGTCCGCTGTCGGCTTGCTGTTTGCCATCATCGGTATCGAAATGGGCCTATTGCAGCCTGCCTTGCTGCAGGCATTGCCTCAGCAGGTGTTCGATATCATGAAGAACGACACGCTGCTGGCAATTCCATTCTTTACCTTCATGGGGTTGATTCTGGAACGATCCGGCATGGCTGAAGACATGCTCGACACCATTGGTCAGTTATTCGGTCGATTGCGTGGTGGGCTGGCCTATGCGGTGATCTTTGTCGGCGCCTTGCTGGCAGCAACCACTGGCGTCGTAGCCGCTTCCGTGATTTCCATGGGCCTGATCTCGCTGCCCATCATGATGCGCTACGGCTACGATGCACGACTGGCTACCGGGGTCATTGCCGCATCCGGCACATTGGCACAGATCATCCCACCCAGCTTGGTACTGATCGTATTGGCTGACCAGTTAGGCGTATCCGTAGGTGACATGTATGAAGGTGCACTGGTCCCCGGCCTGCTCTTGACGGCCATGTACGCCGCTTATGTATTCATCGTCAGTATGCTGAAACCCAGCAGTGCACCCGCCTTGCCACCGGAAGCTCGCACGCTGCATGGCATGAAGCTGTTACTGCGGGTCTGTACTTCATTGCTGCCGCCATTGGTCCTGATCTTTCTCGTATTGGGCACCATCTTCCTCGGTATTGCCACGCCAACGGAAGGTGGTGCCATGGGTGCAGTTGGTGCCTTGATCCTGGCCATGATGAATGGTCGTCTGAATATATCGATGACCCGCCAGGCGATGGAATCCACACTCAAGCTGTCGACTTTTGTCGTATTCATCCTGATCGGTGCGCGGGTCTTCCGCATCGCCTTTCTGGGTGTCGATGGCGATCAATGGGTGGAAACCTTGCTGGAAACCATCCCCGGTGGCCCGATGGGCTTCCTGATCGCTGTCAACGTGCTGGTATTCTTGCTCGCCTTCTTCCTCGATTTCTTCGAGATCGCCTTCATTCTGGTACCACTGTTGACCCCAGTGGCCCAAAAACTGGGTATCGATCTGGTGTGGTTTGGTGTTTTGCTGGGCGTCAACATGCAGACTTCCTTCATGCACCCACCTTTCGGTTTTGCCCTGTTCTACCTACGGTCAGTCGCGCCAAAGGAGATCAAGACCACCGACATCTATTGGGGTGCCATTCCGTTTGTCGTGATCCAGATCATCATGGTGGTGCTGGTCATCAGCTTCCCGCAGTTGGTGGGCCATCATCCGACACCAGACAAAGGTAGCGAAAACGTGGATCTGTTGTATCAGCAAGCGCCAGCCAACAACGATCACACTACAGAACTGCAAGCACCAGATGGTGCCACCATCCCTGCCCCGGAACCGACCGAGGAACCCGACCCTGCCGCTGCCCTGATGGAGGAAGCAGCGAAACAGCAACCCTGAGCCAATCCTTGGCGGTGGCGCCACCGCCAAGCGAGCAACCATAGCGGATGGTCATTAATAAATCAGCAAGAGGAGCCAACACATGGAACGTCGTTCATTTCTGAAAAAGGCAGGCAGCGCAGGCCTGGCTGCAGCTGCCGTTTCCGCCCCTGTCTTTGCCGCAGAGCCTCAGGTCAAGTGGAAGCTGGCCTCCAGCTTTCCCAAAAGCCTGGACACCATCTACGGTGCAGCCGAAACCCTGGCCAACCGGATTGCACAAATCACCGAGGGTAAATTCCAGATCCGTGTCTATGGTGGTGGCGAACTGGTTCCCGGTCTGGGGGTGATGGATGCGGTACAGCAAGGCACCGTCGAATGCGGTCACACCTGCAGCTATTACTATGTAGGCAAAAACAAGGCGTTTGCCTTTGATACATCCATGCCCTTTGGCCTGACTGCCCGTCAGCAAAATGCCTGGATGTACTTCGGTGGCGGCTTGCAACTGATGCGCGAGCTGTTCAAGGAATACAACATCATCCATTTCCCAGGTGGCAATACGGGTACACAGATGGGTGGCTGGTTCCGCGAAGAAATAAAATCCCTGGCGCAACTCAAGGGGAAAAAAATGCGCATCCCCGGTATCGGCGGTGAAATCATGGCGCGCCTGGGTGCGGTGCCGCAAACCATTGCTGGTGGCGATATCTACCCTGCGCTTGAGAAAGGCACCATTGATGCCGCCGAATGGGTTGGCCCTTATGACGACGAAAAGCTTGGGTTCTATAAGGTAGCCAAGCATTACTACTACCCAGGCTGGTGGGAGCCGGGGCCCCAAGTATCGTTCTATGTGAACATAGATCAGTGGAACAAATTGCCGAAGGAATTTCAAGCAGCCTTTGAAGTAGCAGCGGCAGAAGCCAACATAACCATGATTGCCGAATACGATGCCAAGAACCCCGCCGCCTTGGTTCGGCTGTTGGGCAATGGCGTGAAACTGCGCCAGTATCCTGCCGATATCCTGGCTGCAGCCGAGGTGGAAGCCTTCAAGCTGTATGACGAAGAAGCGGAAAAAAATCCGAAATTCAAGAAAATCTATACCGAGTGGCAGAAATTCCGCAAGCTGCAACATGGCTGGCATGCTATTGCGGATTCGACGATGGAACGGGTGATGTACGCCCCTAAAAAAGCACCCACGAAAAAGTAGGCCGATTCCATCGTTGCAAGCCTGTCACCTTGTGACAGGCTTTTTGTTTTCCTCAGAACACCCAGAAGCGGTGGCCACGGGTAGCGTCAAGCTGGTTGGAATCCCAAAGCAGATCTCAGCAATGGCGAGATGAGCGAACCGACATCGGCCCGACCTGTTGACCTCGAAAATAGTCTTCCAATGCTGCCTCGGCACTCAGGATGTGCTCACGCAAAAAAGCCACTGCCCCGATGGCATCCTTGCGTCGGCACAGATTCAACAATTCGGTATGCTCAGCCTGGGCTTTGCCACCCACGTCCGACAACATCAGTTGCATACGGGTATAGCGCTCGGTGCGGTTATGCAACTGTTCCACGATTGCCATGGTCTGTGGCCGTCGTGCCGCCCGGTACAAAGTCATGTGGTAACGGGCATTCAGAATACCCCAGTCCTGTACATCCCTTGACGCCAGGGCCGCGTCAAATTCCGCCAGTACTGCGGTGGCGGCATCGATGTCGGTCTGAGTCTGGCGCGGTACCGCTTCCAGCAGCAGATCGCATTCCAGCAACACCCTGACCCGTAGCAACTCGACAATTTCTTCCAGCGCCAGTGTCGTAACCACGGCACCCTTATGCTCCACGATCCGCACCAAACCTTCGGCCTCCAGCTGCCTCAGGGCCTCGCGCACCGGGACCCGGCTCATGCCCAGATCCCGCGACACAGCCTCCTGCCTGAGTTGCATCCCCTCCGGATAATGGCCAGACAAGATCCGGTTACGCAGGGTTTCAGTGGCAATGGCAGTCAGGGTGCCCTGAGGCAGCACACTGGTCAGGTCTGACATGGTGAACGATCTCCGACATCGGGGGAAGCGGCCATTCTGGCGGTTTTGTCATCAACAAAGCAAGGATGCGGCTGTCCCCTCAGCAACCGGATTGACAATCGACTCAATCTGCGAAAGCAGCCACTGCAAGGCCGGATCACTGTCACGCGTGGCATGCCATGACATCGACACGGTAAACGACGGTAGCGGAATAGGAACGGGGCTGACCTGCAAACCCAAGTTGTTTTGCCAAAGTGTACCCAACACGGCCGGCACCGTCGCCAGCACTGAAGATTGTTGCAATATGGCAGGCAAGGCGGCGAAATGCGGCGTAGAAAAGGCAACTCGGCGACTTAAACCACGTTGTGCCAATTCGTTATCGACCACACCATGGAATGCTCCCCGATAGCTGACCAGCAAATGCGTGTGCTGCACGTATTGCGGCAGCGTGATCGGACTGGCGCTGCCCAGTTGCCGGGCGTCATACACACAGCAATAACCCATCGTCTTCAACGGCCTCATCCGCATCCAGCCTGGGCCTGTTGTGCATACTGCAATACCGGCATCCATCTCCTTCTTTTCCAGCATGTCGATAGTCTGGTATGGGCCACTCGTCTTGACTGCAATCCGGATATGGGGCGCAGTGGCCTGCAAACGGGCAAACAGCAATGGCATCAACCAGATGTCTATCCAGTCTGGCATTCCAAGTGTGAAAGTTCGTTCATCACATGCCGGATCAAAGACCACGGGCTCAAACAGTGCCGACTGCAACTGGCCGATTGCCGGGGCAATGGCAGCTTCCAGCATCAGTGCCTTGGCCGTGGGCTGCATGCCTTGTGCAGTGCGTACCAACAGCCCATCGTCAAATAGTTCGCGCAGGCGCGCCAAGGCGCCACTGACTGCGGGTTGGCCAAGATGCAGCTTGTCTGCAGCCCGCGATACGCTGCGTTCTCGCATCAACACCAGAAAGGTGACCAACAGATTCAGGTCGACCCCTCTGAAATCTCTTTCAATGATATTCACTATCAAACCAATCGATTTGAATGATATTAGCCATTATTGGATCATGGCAATCCACGCAGCGCAACCAGTCCAGGCTTGGTGCTGCAGCAGATTGCACCCCAACCATACTCGATAAGGATGAATCCCGTGTCCATCTTCAAAACCATTCGGTCCCGCGCTATGTTGCTGAGCCAACTGTCAGCACTGGCAATAGGTAGCACACTGCTGACCACACCGTCAGCGCAAGCTGTGCCACCCCAGGTCAAAACGCAGGCACCGGGTTATTACCGCATGATGCTGGGTGATTTCGAGATCACCGCCTTGCTGGATGGCACAGTGACACTCCCTATTCATACCCTGCTGACCAACACCACGCCTGCCGAGGTCGAAAAGCGTCTGGCAGGTGAATTCCTCAAGCCCCAGCTCGAAACGTCGATCAATGCCTACCTGATTCATACCGGATCGCGGTTGATCTTGGTCGACACGGGAGCCGGTGTCTTTTTTGGCGAGAAAGGGGGGGGGCAGTTGCTGACCAGCCTGAAGGCGGCTGGATACCAACCGGAAGACATTGATACAGTGCTGCTTACCCACATTCATGGCGATCATTCGGGTGGATTGACCTTGTCGGGCGAAGCATCCTTCCCGAATGCAACCGTGTATGTAGACCAACACGAGGCTGATTTCTGGCTGAACCCAGCCAACGAGGCGAGTGCCGCAGCCAATCAAAAGGCCGGGTTCGCCACCGCTGCAACATTGTTCGCCCCCTATCTGGCAGCGGGCAAGGTCAAGACCTTTCAAGGAAACACCCAGTTGTTCCCAGGTATTCGTACGGTGTCCAGCTATGGACATACCCCAGGCCACAGCTTCTATGCGATCGAAAGCCAGGGGCAGCAGCTTCAGCTTTGGGGTGACTTACTTCATGTCAAGGATGTGCAATTTGCATCCCCATCGGTCACCATTCGTTTCGATGTGGATTCACCCGCCGCAGCGCAGCAACGCCAGAAGGCCTTTGCCAATGCGGCAAAACAAGGCTATTGGGTCGGTGCTGCCCATATTTCCTTCCCTGGCATAGGCCATGTACGCAAGTCAGGTAACGGGTATGCCTGGGTACCCGCCAATTACAGTCTGCCGCGATAACCCTTGTGACATGATCTTGGTGGTAGCCAAACAACAGCTACCACCGATCATTCAGTAATCGGCACATTGGCACAAGGGCCATTTGCCAGCATCTGCAAGTCACACAGTCGGTCGCCATGCCGATCTGATTGCATGACGGCCAATCATGGGTAATTGACCCAATCATCCGAGGTCGCTCACAATTTCCCAACAGGATGCGAAAGATTGATCTGAACAGGCTGCATACGATGCTGGGTATCCCATGTTGATGAAAGCCAACCCATGCGTAATGCGCTTACCAGCCTTACCTTACCCATGTTGCTGATGTTGACCGCTTGTGACAATGACACCAGCAGCCAATCCACCGATTACTCGACAGCCATCGCACAACTGCAGCAATCGATTCGCCAGAACATGGCCACCCACCAGGTCACCGACCTGACTGTAGCACTGGTCAACGATCAACGAGGGTGGCGTGCCGGCTTTGGCAGTGCCGATACAAGCCAGTGACGCCGGATATGGCATTCCAGGTGGTATCGGTTGCCAAGATATTTACCACCATAGCCATCAGCAATTGGCCGAACAAGGGAAGTTGCCACTGGACACCCCACTCAATTCAGTGCTGCTGATATTTCACGTCCAATCCCGGTTTCTGCCACACCAGAGCAGGCAGATACCAACGTTACCTTGCGGCGTATCATGACCCACCGCGCTGGCTCCCTGAGGCTTATCTTGCCGGCACCCATCTGCCACTGGCCAGCTTGGCCACCCGTACCAGCGGTACCTGGCTGGCAGCCCCACTGGACATGATGCACGCCTACTCGAATCTGGGGTTCAGTTTGCTGGGCGCTGCGGTGCAGCAAGTGGCAGGCAGGCGGTTTGAAGATCAGATGCGGGAGGCGATCTTCCAGCCACTCAACATTTCGCATCACATCAGAGATGCAGCCTTGGTTGGCACAAGGCCATGCCGATGGCAAACCTGCAGACGAATCTGATGACGGCACCAGCTTGATGCCCACCGGCGGGATGTGGGCCAGCGCCAATGACTTGGCTCGCTTCGCGCACATGATCTTTGCCGATGGCACGCTGGATGGCAGACGCATCTTGCGCCCGGCAAGCCTAGCGCAGATGTTCACGATACAGAATCCGGGCACCCCTTATGACATTGACTGCAGCATGGGCTTGGCATGGATGCTCGCCGCATGTGGTGACGCCCCCTTCGCGGCAGATGAACTGATTGCCCAACATGGTGGCGACCAGGATCTGTTCCATGCGCAGATGGTCCTGCTGCCCAAGCGAAAACTGGCCGCCATCACATTGACCAACTCGAAAGATAGCGGTGAAGTGGCCGGCCCACTGGCATACCAGGCAGCACGCCTGATGTTGACGGCCCAAACGGGCAAACCGATACCGCAACCGACTCATCCCACACCGCAACTATCCCCGCCCACCAAGGCCGACCGTCAACGCTTTACCGGCATCTACACGATGATCGGGTTAGGCAATGCCAAGATTCACACCCAGGGGGATGAGTTGCACTTTGCACTTGGGGGAAAAGACCTGGTGCTGATGCGTGATCAAAATGGTTGCAGCCCCGACACCAGTCCCTCCTCAACTGACTTGCCGGAGAGCTTGGCCAACCTGCGACTGACCCTACGCGAACTGGATGGACATCATGTATTGATAGGGCAAAACAACGTCAGTACCCGCATCATGGGTGAACGGCTATTGTCTGTTGCAATCCCGCCAGAATGGGCTGCCATGATCGGTACATACACCACTATTGATCCCGACAGTGGCTCATCCAACCCGATCAACATTTTCGTGACACAGCTGGATGCAGGGAGTATCGACACGATTCAGGTCGACCTGAAATTCATGGCACGCGCGGTCATCAACCTGTTGCTCAATGGCATTCGGCATGCCATTGAGCAACAGGTCAATTTATCCCTGCATCAACTACCTGATCGCATGGAGCTGCATGTGGATGACGATGCCCCCCGGCGTACCAGAGGACGACCGGGTACGTATTTTTTCGCCCTTTGTACATTTGGACACCAGCCGTACCCGCAGTACGGGGGCATCGGGCTTGGGTTAGCTATTGTCAAACGCATCGCCATCGGACACGAAGGCAGCGTCATTGTCCGAACAGCCCCACTGGAGGGCGCTTCCTTCATTCTGAGTTGGCCATTGCCGCCGTCAGTCAACCCACCATGCCAGATCCAAACTGCTTGATCGACAACCAGGGTTTGGTGTTGTACCACATGGCACACCATTGCGGGAACAGCTCGGGCGGCATCGGCTTGGCAATGCCGTAGCCTTGAGCATGGTGGCAGCCTAGTTGGCATAACCTCGAACCGTGCTCCAGCGTCTCGACCCCTTCGGCAATCACTTGGCGGTTGAACACCGATGCCAACAGAATGACCCCTTCAACAATACCCAGATCATCTTCGTCGGTCAGCATGTCACGTACAAAGCTTTGATCGATCTTCAAGGTATCGACAGGTAACTTCCGGAGGTAGGTCAATGATGAATAGCCGGTGCCAAAGTCATCCAACGCAAAGTGCACACCTAACTTCCTACAATTGAGTAATACGTCGATCGCCTGATCAACATCAGCAATTGCCGCACTTTCCAAGACTTCCAGCTCCAGATTGGATGGCAACACGGTGGGGTATTGGTTCAAGACCGTTTGCAAATATTCACCAAATGGCGGTGTCAGCAAGTGATTGGCACTGATGTTGACGCTGACACACACCGTCAGTTGTTGCGTCAGCCAACTTGCCAGTTGAGCCATCGCCTGCTTGATCACCCATTCGCCGAATGCCACTTCCAAACTACTACCATAGATATGTGGCAAGAATTCGGCCGGTGAAACCAAGCCCCGTTCCGGATGCTGCCAACGGATCAATGCTTCGGCCCCAATGATGGTGCCATTCAACAGATCCACCTTTGGCTGGTAATACAGTGTGAATTCATTATTATCCAGTGCAACCCGCAACAGCTCCATGTAACGCCGGCGAGTCTGCGCCTTGCGATCACTTTCCGGGTCAAACAGCTGGAAGCGATTCTTGCCGGCCTCTTTGGCCTGATACATGGCTTGATCAGCATGGCGTAGCAAAGTATCAGGGTCAGCATTGTCGTCGGGATACAGGCTGACGCCAATGCTGCCTGACACGCGAAACACTAAGTCTCCATAACCCACCTCGGTGTTGATGGCTGCCAGCACACGCTCCAGAATCAGCGTGCACTCCTCTGGAGAATCAATGTCGGATAGCAACAGCACAAACTCGTCCCCACCCAGACGAGCCAGGGTGTCATCAGCCCGCATGATCGCCTTCAGGTTCTCGGTCACGCCGATCAACAATTGATCACCTGCTTCATGGCCGTATTGATCGTTGACTGCCTTGAAGCCATCCAGATCAAGAAAGCAGACAGCACAGGTTTTGCCACTGCGTGTTGCCCGCACAATTGATTGATTCAATCTGTCGGATAACAGGCGACGATTGGGTACACCTGTCAACGGATCAAAGTTGGCCACCCGGTCCAGCTCTGCCTCATGCGCTTTCAACTGACTGATATCGGAAAAAATACCGATGTAGTGCTGTATGTCGCCTTTCGAATCACGCACAGCTGATATCGACAGCAACTCGGCGTACAACTCGCCATTCTTGCGCTTGTTCCAGATTTCCCCACGCCAGAAATCGCGCCGCTGCACCGAATCCCACATGTCTATATAGAACTGCTCCCCCTGCTGGCCGGAAGACAGAATACGAGGCGTCTGACCGACTGCTTCTTCTGCACTGAATCCAGTAATACGGGTAAAGGCGGCATTGACCTTGGTAATCACCTTATCCGGATCAGCCACGATAATGCCTTCGTAGCTGTTGTCGAACACCACCGAGGCCAACTGCTGCGCCTGTTCCAACCGTTTGCGCTCAGTGATGTCAGTATGCGTACCTGACATCATCAACGGCCTGCCAGCACCATCCCACTCCACCACTTTGCCCCGCATCAACACCCAACACCAATCACCAGCCTTGGTCCGGCACCGGGTTTCAGCTTCCACGCTACCAATGTCTCCGGCAAGGTGACGCTTGATGGTTGCCTTGATGGCAGCAAAATCATCTGGGTGAATGATATCCGGCCAATGCTCAAACGATACGTCCACCTCCCCTGGTGCATAACCCATCATCCGTAACCAGCGATCGCTTCCCTGAAAGTCATCAGTCTGCACGTTCCAGTCCCAATAACCCTGATCCGCGCCTTCGATCACGCGTTCCAGCTGCTGCTCCCGCTCCCGCAATGCCCTTTCCGCCCATTTCTGTTCGGTCAAATCGCGGCCGAATACCATGTAACGCCCATCGTTCATTCGTTCGGTGGTCAACTCAACAACGATGTGATGGCCATCGGCACAGCTCAGTGACCACTCACGACGGATATACCGCTCTTGGTCCAGCAATGATACGTGTTCGGCAAACGCGGTCTGATTGTCCGCTGCCAGCAAGTCACCAAACGCCATGTACATAAGGTTATCGGCCTGATAACCCGTCATCCGGCACGCTGCCGGGTTGGCAAACAGCACACGTAATCCATGATCCATCAACCAGATCGCATCCCCTGCTTCATTCAACACGAACCGCAGATCATCATCCGTCCGCTTCCGCTCAGAGATATCAGACAACGAGCCAACCAAGCGTAACGGTTTGCCCGATGCATCCCTGGCGACCACACGCCCCCGGCCCAATATCCATTTTGTTTCTCCGTGCCCGCTCACCATGCGGAACGTAAACTCAAGTTGCGGGGTGACTCCGTTGAGATGCGACTCAAGGCTAGCCATCACGCTGGCAAGATCATCGGGGTGAACCAGTCGCTGAAAAGCCGCCAGATCACCGGCATCGTGCTCCGGCGCATATCCAGTGACCTCAAAATACCGTGATGACCGATATATCTCACCAGTGACCAGATCCCAGTCCCAAAAACCATCACTGGTTGCATCAACCACCAACTGCAATCGCTCTTCGCTGGCCTTCAGCTGCAAAGCCATCTGTTTACGTTCGGTGATATCCAGCACGGTACCTTGCAACTTGACAATTTCCCCCTGCTCGCCACGCATGGCATCGCCTCGGGCAGTAATCCACCGGGTACTGCCATCGGGCCGCACGACTTCGGCATCGCATGCATAGGATGTACCTTCGGTGAGACAGCGTTCGATGGCTTCCGCCAACTGGTTGCGACTTTCTTCACTGAAATACTGCATCACCTCCGGATAACGAAGTGGTGGCAAGGTCGGATTCAACCCAAAGATCAGATAAACCTCTTCCGACCATTTGTGTATATCGGTCTGTAAATACCATTCCCAACTTCCCAACCCCGCGAGCCACTGCACCAATCTCAATGAAGCCTCGCTGCTTCTCAAGGCCTCTTCCTTCGCTTGTAGTGCTGTCACATCACGAGAAATGCCAAACAGGCCACATGACTTGCCGAAACGATCGAATACCGGCCCCTTGGTAACCAGAAACACCAACGACTGGCCACCTTGAAACGAGAGATGTTCGAGATGGGTCTGCACCCGGCCTGCAGCCAGGACTGCCTGATCTTTTTCACGCAATTGTCGGGCAGAGGACTCGTCAAACAATGCCTCGTCATTCAAACCGAGAATCGCCTTACGAGAACGGCCCGTGAAAGCCGCCCCTGCGTCATTCACCATCAAATACCTTCCTTGCAGATCTTTCACAAAAACTGCATCGGATGTACCCGATACGATGGCCTCCAGCAGATGATGACTGGTTTCCTGCCTGGCGATTGAACGCCACAACAAACCGCTCAACAGGCTCACGGCGATACCGTTGCCACACAGAAACAGCCACTGCAACTGCAATACCGGGTCGCTTTCCAACATATGTAGATGTGGCTCAATAGCAAAATCGATCCCGATTACCGCGATGGCAGTGGCTAGCAATCCAGGCCCTACCCCACCGATCAGCGCACTGAGGATGATCGGAAACATGAATACAATCATCATCGGGCGTTCAGCCACATTGTCAGACATGCTCAGTCGGAACATCAGTGTAAGCAGCGTCACCACAATGGCAAAAACATAGACCATCCCCTGCAACCAGCGGTTACGCCGTTTGCCAAAGAAGGAGTCGCTTCCCACCAGGCCAGCATCGCTGCGTTCAGTGGGTGGTACCGACAACAAAGCCACCAAGAACATTGCTGCACTCACCACCACGAAAAGTGCACCTTTCATCGTGGACAACCAGACGATTGAACCCTTGTCAGGTAACCGCGCAAGCAATTGGTCGGAGAAATAGATCCAGGTCAATGCCAACAACACGTAGCTGGTAACGGCGAACACAATAAAGCAGGCTCGGGCTGAAGGTCGACGTGGTAGATGTCGGTTCATGAAGAGCATTAACCTCCAAGCCGAGTCGATATCGGGCAACTCGTTGTTGCCGGGCGCTTGAGGGGCGGGCAATACCGTACTCCTGTTACCTGGCCTTCATCCAATCAGGCAGCCCTGACGACACATTTCATTCAGGAAAATCACGGCATCAACAGGCTGACGTGAACATTTTGTCATCATCGGGTCTTGTACAGCTGTTCGTTCCTCACCCGTTGAATCGATGGTCTTCTTGACGTTATAGTCAAGATGCCTGCCATTGACAGCCGGCATCCTGTTGCTCCCGTCAGTGCAAACATCATCACCAGTCACCAACCTGCACTCATCGATTGGTCAACATTCACACGTTTTTAATGCACTATCCCGGCAACCACACGCACCACTTGTATACAAAAACTCACCCGGTTTTAGCCAGAAAACACGACTATCACACTGATTTCAGCCAAACCAGTCACACCTTCCTGCGCTTTCCTCAGTAAAATCAAAATCCATCCGAGGCTACATACACACACCACTGCACATGTTTGCGGTTGCGTGGTCTCTAATTTTGTATACAATCAGCAAAAACAACACAACGAACACCCGAGGTAAGCACGCGGTAGATAAGGCAAGTCAGCAGCAGCCATCGACAGAGTGGCGCGATTGACCATAAGCCACCGCAGTCAGCACGCCATGACGATTGCACACGTCATGGCGTTTTTGTTTTCTAGTTCAGGGAAATGAACAATTTGGACGAAGCTCAATGGGCATCGGTTTTGGGCTTGGGTACCGTCGCTTTTTCAACGGACTTGTCTGTATCTGTGGATTTCTTGGCAGCATCTACCGGTTTGGTAGGGTCTGCGGGCTTGCTGGGCAAGCCCAGGCAATTTCGTAAGCTCTCTCGAATGGCGGCCGGGTCACTACCTTCCAGACTGCAATCACCAGCAAATGCGGGCTTGGACTCGGTTGCCGGGGCAGCTGACTTACCCTTGGCACCTTGCTGCGCTTCGAAGGCCTTACGAGCTGCATCCAACGCCTGTTTTTCCGCTGCCAATTGGGCTCGTTCCTGTTCCAACTGTTTACGTGCCTCGGCAAGCGGGTCGGCCGGTGCCGATGAAGGTAGCTGATTTGCTTCAGCTTGTGGTGAGATATGAACAGCATCGCCAGATTCCGGCGGTTTGGCTTCCTCTGGCTTGGCGGAACGCATTACATCAGGCTGCTTGTTGGGTGCAGGGGGGGCCTTGATGGCCGGCTTCGTGGGTACACTGTGAGCCGTCACCGTGGCATTGGGCGGTGTTTTACGCTGTTTGGCCACAACCATGACAACCAGCGTGATCACCACCCCCAACAAAACCACACCAGTCAAGATTACAATCAACAGCACCTGGGCACGGACGAACGCCATGAATCCCCCTGTCCTGGTCGACGCTTCCTCACCGCTCGCAGCATGGGGTTCACCTTCAGCATCCGGCTGGCGCCGTAACGACGCCAGCAATCGACCGATGAAACCAGGACGCACAGCAGGCGCGTCGGCTGTGGTCAAGGTATCTGGGGATTGTGCTGCCGCAGGAGAGCGGCGCAAGCGCCCCAACAGCCGGGCGAGGAAGCTCGGCTTGGGGGGGGATGCAACGTCAATGGAGTCAGTCGCTACAGGTCGGTCTGACATGCATGATCAATTGGACATACGCTTCAGATCTTTATACACCACCAATAGCGTATAGACGATCAGGCCTGCGAAGCAGACCATTGTCCAACTGGGAATAGTCAGCCCCAGAAAACGCCAACCGGCCTCGGCACACTCACCAGAGCCATGCAAAACCTTGGCCAGCGCAGCCGACCACGGCATGGTCTCCAGCATGAACTCCAAACCGGGGCCGCATGATGGCACCAGCTCTGGTGGCAGATTCTGAATATAGACATGGCGGCCAGCAATCCCCAATCCAACCAACCCTGGCAACATGATCAATGCGGCCCACAGTTTGGCACCCAACTTACCCTTTGGGTGAAAAACCGCTGCCAGCAAGAACATGACACCCATGGCGATCACGGCGACCCGTTGCAGAATGCATAGTGGGCAAGGTACCTGGAACTGGAAATACTGGAGATACAGTGCATAGCCAATCAAACCGGCACAAAACAAAAAACCAAGCGCATTACCAAGACGGCGGGAGGGGATCAGTTTGAGCAACATGATATCCAAAAAAAGGTCAGTGAAAGCCGCTGCGATACGGCAGATAATCAGTCATCGCGTTTTGGTTGCTGATTGTGCATCAGAAGTTCCCGCATGGCACGCAGTTCCTCACGCATTTCATGGATATCGTGATGTAGCTTTTGAATATCGTGATGCATTTCCCGCCGCAGTAACTTTTCGTCCTCACCAATGAAAATCGACGCAATACTGGCGGTCACCATCCCAAGCATGCTGTATCCGACCAGCACCAGAATCACCGCAAACACACGAGAGGCCGGTTCCGTGGGAACCAGGTCGCCATATCCAACGGTAGCTGCTGTAGTAAAGGCCAGCCAGACACCTTCACCAAATGATTGAATGGTCGGCTCCAGCCAGAAAAAGATCGCGCCACCACACAACATGGTAGCCACCCCAAACAACAATACATAAGGCAAGCCATCTGGCGAAAACAGATGTCGAACCGAACTCATGACCCGAATCATCATCATAGCCACAGCAGTCAAGCGTAATAACCGTGCAACCGCCACCCATTCGGTACCAATGCCGGTAAAGCTGGCAGCACTGGCCAGGATGATCATGATGTCCAACCAATTGTGTAGTAGATAGCGTTGACGCTGCTGTACCACACGCAGCATCCAGATCAGCTCAAAACTGAATGCCATCAAAATCAGGACATCCAACCAACGCCCAATCTGGTGCAGCGGACTGCCCACAGCAATCTCTTCCAGATAATACGTTGGCAATGCCAGCAAAGCGACAAACAGCATCAGCCAGTGCAGTCTACGCTCCCAGGCATAGGCTTCAGGCCTGTCACCCGGTGGCACACCTGCGGCTCCGAAATACACGCGGAATTTGTTATACACAGTTGATGTCCAGCAGTTGGTTATTCACAAACCGTGCAGGATGAAGCCTGTAACGGCTTGACAACGATGGAATCAGTTTGGCAGGTTTAAGCAGGGCTTGTGTTGATCCGTAGCAATGTCAATTGACAATCGTTAACTGGGCTCCGTCTCCATTTGCTGGACCGGGCTGGATGTGGGTTCTGGATGGTAATTGAGGAAGCGCAGCACGGCTTCCTTTTGCTTCATCGTGTCATCGTATCCCAGCCGAATCAATTCACGGGTATAGTGCTTATCAAATAACAAATAGCTGGCCAACACCGAGCCACGACGACGTAACCCTCCAAGACCACGCAACAGAAAGCGAATCATGTGTGGAAAACGGTGAACATGTCGGGAGGCCACTTCGTCGATGTCACGACTGGGGTGAATCACCAGTACATCAACCTCATGCAGTACAAATTTGGACTCTTCTTTCACGGCCGACGGGATCAATTGCACGGTACGATTCACCCGCTCCAGTCGCTCCAGATCGGCCGCCATCCCATCCAGAAACACGCTGTTCAGCATATGGCCAATCACCTGCGCCATGGACGGGTAGCCATTACTTTTGATCCGCTCCGGATTGCTGCGTATCTGCCGACTGACACCAACCACCAGCACTTTCTCTGCGCCAAGATGCAAGGCGGGGCTGATTGGCGCTGTTTGGCGGATCGAACCATCGCAGAAATATTCCCGATTCAGATGCACCGCCGGGAACACAAAAGGAATGGCCGATGAGGCCATGATGGTGTCGATGACAATGTTGCTGGGTACCCCCAGCCGATGCACACGGTTCCAGCCAGCCAGCTCCTGACGTCCCTGAAAGAATGTGACCGATTGGCCTGACGTCAACCCGGACACGGTCACTGCCAATGCATCCAGCGAGCCGGTTTCGATGGCCCGCTCCAGACCTGTCAGATCGAAGTTTCGTTCCAGCAAGCCTCGTAGTGGCGTGTTGTCCAGTAGCGAGCGCGGGTTGTGTTTGCCGAAACCACCCAGCAGAATCGAGAAGATCCAGTGCCAGATGTGACCAGAAACCGACACGAAATCGGTTCGATAGATTTTGTCTGGTGTCAGATTCTTCCAGAGATAATCCAACCGGCAAATACCATTGCGAAATTGCTTGGCTGCCATGGCCACGCCTATTGCGTTGAAAGCGCCTGCGGATGTTCCGCAAATGATTCGGAACGGGTTCCTTGCATCCTTGGGTAACATATGTGCAATCGCACGTAGTACTCCTACCTGATAGGCCGCACGAGCCCCACCACCAGACAATACCAGCGCTATTTTCGGTTCATCAGATAAATCTTGGTCGGACATCACATACAGCTCGCAGTTTTATTTCAGCCTAGGCACTGCCGACTGAAAAATAAAGGCGACTATATGTGCGAATGCACAATTAAAAACCGGCCTCACGGCCGGTGCTGACTGCAACGGATAAGCCGCAGAATCAGCAGCGTTTCAACTTGATGACACGGGAAACCTGCCCCGCCGTAAAGCTGCTGTTACGGGCAAAGGGAGCACAATCGTTCGGTGTAGTCAGCGACGCTATGGGTGAGAAATTCCCGACATAACGCCATTTATCCGTTTGTTGACGAATAAATACCGGAATCGGGTCAATCTGCTTGGCCAATGTCCTTCCTGCCGCACGGGCTGCCCCACCACTATTGCACAGAATCACATCGGGTGCATGCGGATTGAGATCCGGTCTCAAGCAGGCCGCGACTACCTTGCCTTTGTAAACGGGCAAAAATGCCTGCTTGTTTCCGCCACAGTGGCTATGGATATCATCACGCGTGTAATCCTTGCCAATTTCGAACATAGTTTTCTCCGAGGAAATACACAGTCCATGACTGCGAAATCAATCCTCAGACATTAACGATACTCGTATAAAACTGGTGTAAATTTGAATTCAGCCCAATATGGGCCGACGTTTGAGCAGGACGAGATGTTGCAGCAAGATGATCAGGCAGCTCGTTTTTCAGCTCGGGCCACATGCTTTAACCAAAGCTCCAACTGATCCAGCGTATCACTGAGCTGCTCCGTTGTGGTGCGTTCATCAGCAACCTGATTCACGATATTGCCAAGCACACGACTTTGATCGAGAAGACGATCCAACCGCACTTCAATGCCATGGCGTGCAAAAACCGGTGCCAGTTCTTCATAACGCGCCAATAGGTCTTGCCGGGTACGTTGATAGGCGTGTTCTGCGATCTTGTGACGGTCGGTGTAGCTGAACACATTGGCAAAGAACATTTCGGCATCGGCATGACTGGGTTCAAACAGCACCACATCGGCATGCGGATAAAGGTTACGGTATTTCGCCATCCCCACCTTCATGCGGGAATGGATGATGGCGCGGAACGTTTGCGACAACACCAACGGCAATCCCCCCGCTGCCAGTTTATCGTGCTGAACCAAACCTACCTTTGGATATTGACGCGCATCGTAAGGTACCAATGGGTTCAGACACAGCACCAAGTCGGCGCCTTCATCCAGCGACACAGATGCATGCAAGGTACGCAGCAATGCACCGTCTACATAGAAATTGCCATCGATTTCCACCGGCGGATACAGACCGGGTAAAGCACAGGACGCAGCCACCGCAGTCGAAACTGGTATGTGATCGTGCCCACGGGCGCCAAACTTGACTGATCGACCAGTATCCAGGTCCGTTGCAATCACATACAGCCGCTTGCTCAACTCTCGAAAGTCATTGCAATGGCCAGGCGCAGAGAATACCCGTGCCAAATATTCGCTGATGGCACCAACATCAAACACGCCAGTCGGAATAGCACGCCCCAAGGTCGCCAATGCCCCTGGCAATGACACATCCTCCGACCGCGTCACCATACGCCATGCAGCATCCAGCAACGCTTTCGGAATCGCCAATGCACGTTGCCAGTATTCGCGATAGGCCGGCTGCAGGAACAGCTCCGGCCGGAATGGATCGTCGTAGCGCGGGTCCTGATCGATCATGATGCGATACATCTCGGCAGGCGAATAGCCATTGGCCATGGCCGCAGCCACCAAGCTACCAGCGGAAACGCCAACATACACATCCAGATCGTTGAAATCCAGACCATCCAGAGATTCCTGCAGCGCACACAGGGCACCAATCTCATAAATGCCGCCCAAAGGCCCCCCACCGGCCAGATTCAAGCCAATTCTCGGGCACCCGTCTTCACGCGGCTCAAGCATATGTCCAGTCCGATTCATGCGTGTTTTTACTGCTTCCAGAAACGATGCAAAACGATGACGACGTGGCAGCTTGGGCTTCGCTGAAAGCCAACATATTCCAACCAACGAGTCGCTCTCGTTTGCCCCCCTCACAATGGGAAGGAAACGCGCCCCGCAAATGACCAGTCAACAGCGAAGCGCAGTCATGGTCAACCGTTATTGTCACCTGAACCCGTTGCTGCAGTAGGCGTTGGCTTGGCTTTACTGGTAGCAGGCTTGGCTGCAGGTTTGGTAGTCTCCGCTTTAGGTGCGGCAGGTTTCTTGACCGGGGCAGTTTTTACAGCAGGTGCTGCCACTTTGACTGCTGCCGGTTTGGCTGTTTTCTCCGTGGCAGGTTTGGCCGCTTTGGCAGCCACTGGCTTAACCGCAGCCTGATTGGCAGTAGCCGGTTTGGCTGCAGCCTTGGTGTCCGCAGGTTTAGCCACAGCAGCTTTAGGCGCGTCCACTTTTTTCGCTGCGGGCTTGGTTACTGTAGATGGAGTTGTTGCAGGTTTGGCTGCTGCAGGTTTGGCTGCGGTAGGTTTAGCTGCTGCAGGTTTGGCTACGGTAGGTTTGGCAGTGGCAGGCTTGGCATCTGCTTTGGGTTCAACAGCCTTTACATTGGCAGCTGTGGGTTTGGCCGCGGCTTTGCTAGCGGGCTTCCCCAGCAGAGCGTTGACACTGTCGGTCAGTTCTTCTACCCGCTTGCTCAATGCCTTGACATCCGATTCGGTCGGCACTCCCAGTCGGGACAAGGAGCGTGCAACCCGATCCTGAAACACGGTTTCCAGCTTGTCCCAAGTTTCAACTGCCCTGCCTGTTGCCTCACCAACCCGATCCCCAGCAATGCGCTTGCCTTCTTCTTCAATTTTGCGGCCGGCATCAACCAGGGCTTCAAATACCTTATTGCCCTCAACCTGAGCACGGGCCAAGGCACCTAGCCCGGCAAGCCAGATCTGATTGGCGGAATCGACGATCACGGAGGTCAGTTGCTTCTGCGGTGCGTTCTTTTTGAGTGATTTCATTGCTCTTCTCCTAACTTATTTCAATTTGTCTTCTGACCGCAGCATATCCTGACAACGCTCGGCACCAACTCGGTGCAGATCAAATTGGGAACAGCTTGACAGCAGGTTCTATTGCTTATTCTGATTTACTTATTATCAATATCCAGTATCTTGCCGACGTTGATCAATGTCAATCTCGATACTGCGAATTCATGGCATTTTCCGACAATGTCGCGTATTTGATGCAGAGTCTTGTGCCATGAGGCCTCCAGACTTGTTTCAAGACTTGTCTGCTTCCGATTTGCTCGCGATACTTCGGCATAGACCAATTCACGCCGGCTTGCAGCCTCATTTCACCCCCAACAGGGCAAATAGGCCTGATAACGGCTTTTCAATGGCTTGTTTCCATCGAGTTGCACATGTTCACGCCACAGCGTCTTCAACTAGCTCAATGGCAGTCGGATCGACTAGCCTACACTCACCGGGATTTGCTGGCTCATCCACGTTATCACGATGCCACTGACTATTTTCTGTGCGATCTTTATGCCGCACGTGACTTCAGCCTGCGAGATCAGCAGATCGAACGCGTGCACCACAAATTGCAAACCATGCTGCCAGAGCATATGGTCATTCCGCTGACCGATGCACTGAATCTGAATCAACTCAGTCAGCAATTGGATCAACGTATAACCGATATGCTGTTCGATGAAATGAAGGTGGATGCCATCACGGAAGCCAATTATTGCGAGGCTTATCGGCGATGCGACAATGCCGTGCTACGAGAACAACAGATCGATCTGACCGAACGTCTGGGTATGGATCTGGATAAGCTGATCCGCAAACCCATGATCAAATCGTTACTCTATATGTCGCGCCTGCCCGCCAAGATGGCAGGACTGGAAGAACTACAGCAATCGCTGGAGCGCGGATTTGCTGCCTTTCGCGCCATACGCGGCTCACAGGAATTTGTTGAACTGATCATCAAACGTGAACGCCAGTTCATGCATCGCATCCTGGTGAGCGATCCGCATCCATTTGCAGCGGTCGATGCAGCCGCGCCAATCTGCCCCAACTGAAATCAATATTGAGGCTGATCGACAACAGGCTGCTGATCAGGGAAAACTGATCACTTCAAGTGCTGATCGAGATAGCGAGTCAACTCCTGCTCAATCTTACCCTTCAGGCCAGAAAGCAGCATACCGAGCTTGACCTCTACCTTGACGCGTTTATCACTGACCAGGAACTGACCACTCACACCCGGCCGATCGAAATGCAAGGCGTCACCTGACCATCGGTAATCCAGGCCAACATCGCGTTTCAGCTCATCCGCAGCCTGCTGAACCAGATTGCGTGCTTTTTCCAGCGGCAACTGATGCTGCCGTTCAATTGAAATATGTGCCATCTACATCACTTGAATCAACGGAATGCCCAATAGGACTGGCTATCAGGCAAGTTGTCTTCATCCAGCCCACCATCATGGCAGGCAGAACCCCTGCTTTATTGTGAGACGAAACAAGGGGAGGTGACAACCACCAGACACAAGCCACCTTCCCTATTACATGCCAATCCCTCGCTGACAAAGCACTTACATATAGATGCCCTTCATGATCTGGGTAAAGGCGATCTGGTCAGGTGTCATGTTGGTGCTACCACCTTCCTTCTTCCCTAGTGCCGCATCCGATTCACCGAACATGCGATACGAGGTATTCATGATCACTTGGCTGACCTTCGGCATCAGTGCATGCACTACCTGCGCAAAAATACCCAGCTTGGTGGCAATCCGCTGTGGCCGGTAGATGATGGCTTGTGCAATCAGATCAGCAGCTTCATCCGGTGTGGCCATGGGCACGTTCTGATACAGCTTGGTCGGTGCGGTCATGGCTGTCTTCACCAGTGGCATGTTGATGGTGGTGAACTCAATGCCCTTGTCGGCAAACTCCGATGCTGCACAACGGGTAAAGGCATCCAGCGCTGCCTTGGAGGCTACATAAGCCGAGAAACGTGGGGCATTGGTCAATACGCCGATCGACGAGATATTGATTACATGCCCTTTACGGCGCGATGCCATATGTGGCATCAAACCCATGGTCAACCGCAAGCAACCGAAGTAATTGAGCTGCATAGTGCGCTGGTAATCGTGGAAACGATCATAGGAATGCTCAATACCACGTCGAATGGACCGACCGGCATTATTGATCAGTACATCCACCCCGCCTTGTTCATCCAGCACCAACTTCAGCATGGCGTCAATCTCGTCCAGATTCGCTAAATCGCAGCTATAGGTGACCACCTCACCGCCCACCGCTTCGATTTCGGTCTTTGCTGCAGATAACTTCTCCGGGTCACGTGCCACCAGAATCAATTTGCCACCGGCTTGCGCAATTTTCAACGCAGCTGCCAGGCCAATCCCTTGCGACCCACCAGTGATCAGCACAGTCTTGCCTTTCACCGCGCCATTCAGAGTACGGTCAATGTGCAGATCCGGGTCCAGATGACGTTCCCAGTAATCCCACAATACCCAGGCGTAATCCTGCAACCGAGGCACCTTGATGCCTGCAGGCTTCAACAAAGCCGCCGCATCGCGGTTGTCAAAGCGGGTGGGGTAGTTCACGAAGCGCATGATATCGGGCGGCAAGCCCAGATCGCGCATGACCACATCACGAATTCGTCTAACGGGCGTCAGCATCATCATCCCTTGCTTGATAATGGGCGGGATGAAGCCAAACAGTGCGGTGTTCAAGCGCACCGCAATATGCGGTGCATGGGCTGCACGGGCAAAGATCTCAAGAATTTCCCCAACACGGTACGGTTCGGTATCGGTCAGATGGAAACACTTGCCATCCTGTCCTTCCACGTGGGCGATATGGTCAATGGCCTTGACCACATAATCAACCGGTACCAAGTTGATGCGGCCACCATCGATTCCGATCGTAGGCATCCAGGGCGGCAATAGCTTCCGGTATTTCTGGATCAGTTTGAAGAAGTAATACGGCCCATCGATTTTGTCGATTTCACCGGTTTTCGAATCGCCCACCACCAAGCCGGGGCGATAGATGCGCCAAGCACCTTTGTATTCTTTGCGAATGATCGCTTCCGAATCATGCTTGGTACGGAAATAGGGATGTTGCAGGTTCTCTGCTTCATCGAACATGTCTTCGCGGAAAATCCCCTCATAGAGGCCTGCCGCCGCAATGGAACTGACCAGATGAAAGCACCCTGCCTTCACGCCTTCGGCAAAGTGGGCTGCATTGCGTGTGCCTTCCACATTCGCTACCTGCTGATCTTCATCAGATGCCTTTAGATCGTAAATGGCAGCCAGATGCAGCAAATGCTTGATCTTGCCCTTGAGCTTCTTGATCTCGGTGGTTTTCACACCCAACTGCGGCATGGTTACATCACCGATCACCGGCACAATCTGGCCACGAGCATCACCCCACTTGGCCTTCAGCTCATCCAGCTTCCCCAGTGACGATTCGCGTACGAGAACGTAGATGGTGTCTTGCGAGCGGGCCATCAATAGCGGAATCAAATGTCTCCCAATGAAGCCTGTTGCTCCCGTCACGAAGTACGACATATTTTCTCCTAAGAATATTTTAATTTACTTCTACAACCCAACCAAAACATACTCGATCATTTAAATTACCAATTCAACAAATACGAAAATAGCCACTAAAAGCAATAGCATAAATTCGCAATCCATCTGCGCATTATGTCATAGCAATCCGAAAAATATTATTATCCCACCTGTCAAAAATGTTTGGGTATACTCTTTTTCGAAAATAAATTTCGCAGGCCGCAGTCAGCAAAAAAGTGCAACCCAGCGCGATCTAGGGTGCCGGGCAAATCATCGCACGTCTTCTAAACTTCAAAATATAAAGCAGACATGTGGCCAGTTGAGATGAGCTTGTTTTTTAGCCTATTGGATGGAGTCAAAATGATCTGGAACCTCAATGGTCCGGAAAAACGCAGTATGTCTGCAGTGGATACCGCCTGGCTTCGCATGGATAGACGCACCAATCTGATGATGATTGTTGGCATCCTGATTTTCGAATCCCCGCTGGATATTGATGAATTTAAGCAATTATTGGAAACCCGTTTTCTAAAATACCGGCGCTTCAAACAATGTCCTGTTGGCAGTGGCACATCCTATTACTGGGAGGATGATCCCGACTTCTGCCTCGATAACCATATCAGCCGGCTACAACTATCTGACCATGCAGATCACGGTGATCTGCAAGCTTTCGTATCAGAGCTTGCCAGCACCAAGCTGGACGACCGACGACCGCTCTGGCATTTCCATCTGGTGGAAAACTTTGAAGGTGGGACTGCGCTGATTGCACGCATCCATCATTGCTACGCCGACGGTATTGCGTTAATTCAGGTACTGCTAGGCATGACTGATAATGCCCCTGCTGCGGGCGGCAAAAGACGTAAACAACGCCATGAAGAAGCCGATAATGATCTGTGGAACAAGCTGTATCGCCCATTTGCAGGAGCTGTCACAGGTGCGATCAAGCTGTATTGGGATGTGATTGAAGGCACTATTGATCTGGTGAAATCCCCTTCCAAATTGATGAAATACACCAATCTGGGTTTGGGTATCACAGCCGATGCGGCACGTGTGCTGAGCATGCCGAACGATCCGCAGACCAGCCTAAAAGGTGAACTGAGCGACCGCAAGAAATGCGTTTGGGCCGAACCGCTGGATTTGAATGAGGTCAAGCAGATTGGCAAGGCACTGGATTGCACCATCAATGATGTATTGCTCGCCAGTGTGGCCGGCTCATTGCGCAATTATCTGCTGGAGCGTGGCGACGATCTCGATGGAAAGGATATCCGCGCCTTCATTCCCGTCAACATGCGGCCGGCTACCAAAATGGACAGGCTGGGCAACTATTTTGGGCTGGTTGCACTGTCGCTGCCGATTGGCATCGCTAATCCATTTGAACGACTTTATGAGTTGAAGCGGCGAATGGAGGAATTGAAGAACTCGCACGAAGCGATTGTCGCGCTGGGTTTGTTGGGTGTTGCCGGTGCCTTGCCGAATGCGGTACAACAATTCTCGTTCGATCTGCTGACCAAGAAAGGGTCAGCAGTGATGACGAATGTACCCGGCCCGCGTGAAGCCTTGTCGATGGCTGGCAGTAAATTGAAGGATATCCTGTTCTGGGTGCCGTCATCTGGCGAGATTGGTCTTGGGGTGAGTATTCTCAGCTATAACGGGCAGATTCGCTTTGGCATCATTGCCGACAGTCATCTGATCCCCGACCCGGAAAACATTGTGAATCGGTTGCAATGTGAATTTGACAAACTGCTGTATGGCACGCTGCTGAATTCGTGGGAAGCCCCGCTGTCACCGATGGTCATCGAACAGGAAATCCATGACTGGGTAGCAGTTCAACAACTGGAATCCGTGCTGGAAGCAGCGCGCATGCCACAAGAAGCCTGATCCAGCTCAATCGCTGATTTGGCGATCTTTACCTTACTACAAAAAAAACGAGCGGTTGACACCGCTCGCTTTTGTGAACAAACGCCGATTACTGCTTGGGCGCCTCTTCTTTTTTCTCTTCAGCTTTAACAGCTTTCTTAGCCTTTTTGGCTTTCTTGGCCTTCTTGACTGGCTTGGCTTGCTCAGTTGCAGCAGCCTCAGCAGGCTTGGCCTCTTCGGCAGCCACAGCGGAGAAGGATACAGTAGCAAATACGGCGGCAATCAATGCGGACAGAAGCTTGTTCATTGCAATCCTCTTTTCAGTTGAAAGGTCACAGCAACCGTTCGGCGTGCGTGTGACACCGAAACCGGTAGCCAGATGGAACCGTCGTTCCACCCTTCCAACAACGTGACGTTACAAAGCTGGTTGACACAAACCCAGACCTGCCTCAAAAAATGGCTGCTTGATCCACCTTGCACGGGAGGAGGAATGGGGTAATGTTCTGGTATCACCAACGTGGATTGGTACGAATCAATTCGGTTGCTGCTTCAGCGCTGAGTGGTTTGGCAAAATGATAACCTTGGGCCAAATCGCAATTGAGTTCGCGCAGTACTTCCAGATGGCCCGCCGTCTCGACACATTCCGCAATGACATTCATACCCAAGTTATGCGCCAGCATGACGATGACACGAACAATCTCTTTACCCTCGATCTCCTCAGTAATGCGACGCACGAAAGAACCGTCGATTTTCAGCGTATCGCAAGGGAAGCGATGCAGATAGGATAGCGATGAATACCCTGTGCCAAAGTCATCCATCAACACCTTGATATTCTTTTCCCGCAACCGGGTCAACATCTGCCGCGCGGATTCCGGGTTTTCCATCAACATGGTCTCAGTGATTTCCAGCTTCAAATGCGAAGCGGATAAACCAGTCTCACCAATCACACTTTCGATTTCTTCCACCAGATCCGGCTGACTGAATTGCTTGCCAGACAGATTGACACTGACCGGAATCAGGTGATGGCCCGGAAAGATTCGTTGCCACTCCACCATTTGCATGCAAGCCATTTCCAGCACCTGCTTGCCGATTTCAATGATCAAACCAAGTTCTTCGGCCAGTGGAATGAATTCATTCGGCGAAATCAACGTGCCACTGGGTTTGAGCCAACGGATCAACGCCTCAAAGCTGGCCAGCTCGCCGGTTTTCAGATCAACAATTGGCTGATAGTGAACCTGAAATTCCCGGCGCTCGACTGCACGACGCAATTCGTGCTCCAACTGCAAAGTCGTGACAGCGCTATCATGCATGGTGGCATCGAAGACCTCCATCTTCTTTTTACCACGCTTGCGGGCCCTATGCATAGCCGTATCAGCATCACGCAGCATGTCTTCCGGCAAGGTATAACCGCCACTGCTGAATGCCACGCCGATACTGCACCCTGGAAAAAATTCATGCCCCCCCAGCCCCAGCGGCCGACCAAGTACGCTTTGCAGCATCTCGGCAAAACGGGTCGCCTCTGTTGGGTCACGCACATCATCCATCAGTACTGCGAATTCATCCCCACCAAAACGTGCGGCAGCATCCCCTGGTCGCAATACCGAACGGATTCTCGATGCAATCTCGATCAGAAACTGATCACCGATGCGATGGCCGAAGCTGTCGTTGACGTAGCGAAAGCGCTCCATATTCAAAAACAGGACAGCAGAAAGATAGGCTTCATTACGCTGCCGGTGTTCCAGCGAAAAACCGAGTAGGTCTGTGAACAAAGCGCGATTTGGCAGACCGGTCAGTCCATCGTGAAAAGCATCATGCAGTAATTGCTCTTCTGCACGCTTACGTTCAGTGATATCGGTCTGGGAGCCTGCCATGCGATAGGCTCGGCCATGCTCATCCCGTACCGCCAGACCACGGGTCAGCATCCAGCGATAGCCGGATGTCTTGTGCAGCATGCGATGTTCAATCTCAAAGTGTGGGGTCAATCCCTTCAGATGACTGATCAGCTTGGTTCTGAATGACTGGCGCTCAGCGGGATGCAGACGGCTTTGCCATTCATTGACGGAATCACCAATTTCACCATCCTCATAGCCCAGCATGTGCTTCCAGCGGGCGGAAAAATACATGGTGTCATCCAGTACATTCCAATCCCACAAGCCATCGTTCGCGCCCGCCATAGCCAGCTTGTAGCGTTCCTCGCTGATACGCAGTGCCTCTTCGGCACGTTTTTTGGCGCGTCGCAATTCGGCTTCGCGCAACTCGCGCTCTACGACACTGGATAACCTGGGTAAATTGGTTTTCAGGACGAAGTCACTGACACCCATCTTCATCAGGGCCACAGCAGACTCTTCACCAATCGTACCGGTGACAACGATGAACGGGCAGTCCAAGCCCGCTTCGGTATAAAGATTCAGTGCAGCTGGTCCACTGAAACGCGGCATGGTGTAGTCTGACATGACCAAGTCCCAATGCTCTTTCAGTGCTGCCTGCATGGCATCGGGTGTGTCGACACGCCGGTGGAACACCTGGTAACCACCGCGCTTGAGCTGCAGCAACATCAACAATGCATCGTCTTCGGAGTCTTCAACGACCAGCACCCGCAGTTCGGACACGCTATCTCCCAACTGTCGGCAGCGACTCGTTCAGCACCAGCCAATACAACCCTACTTGGCGAACCGCATCAATGAACTGATTGAAATCAACCGGTTTACGGATATAGCTATTCGCACCAAGCGAATAGCTCCGGAGAAGGTCGTCTTCTTCTTTCGACGTGGTCAGCACCACCACTGGGATCAGGCGAGTGCGGGCATCATCCCGCAACGCCTTGAGTACGCCCAGGCCGTCCAGCTTGGGCAATTTGAGATCAAGCAGAATCAACGCAGGATGCACCGGTTCGGCGCGATCGGCATGGGAACCCGTCCCGAACAGGTAATCCAAAGCTTCAACGCCATCGCGTGCAACAACAATCTCATTGCTGATATTGTTTTTTTTGAATGCTCGCAACGCCAGCATCTCGTCATCTGGATTATCTTCTACCAGCAAAATTACTTGGTTTCGCATCGGATTCCGCCTTGAATTACGTTCCGCCCCTGATTTAGTTAATAGTCGAGTTCAGGTCACTACGCCAGTCCCGCGAATGGACCTGAAGCTGGACGCCCTACCCAGCCCGGCAGGGCGGCGCAGTATAACCGAATGTATGCTGCCATCGGCCGGCAACGACAAAAAGCATCCAGCTCCATGGAGTCGGCGAACACCCACTCCATGTTGAGCAGCTAACTTACAACAAGGCTTTGCTGACGATTTCGTAGGTATCCTTCGATAACCCGTCGGTTGACACAATACGGATCAACTCAGCCTTCATCAGCCCCTGACGTGCCTCGTCAAACCGCTTCCAACGATTGAACGCCCCTGCCAGACGCGCCGCTACCTGAGGGTTCAACTTGTCCACCGCCAATACCTGGTCCGCATGGAAGCGGTATCCTGCCCCGTTCTTGTCGTGGAAGCAAACCTGATTGGCGGCAAAGACACTCAGCAATGACCTGACCTTGTTCGGGTTCTTCAAGGTAAAGGCAGGATGGGTCAGCAACTGCTGTACACGTGCCAATGTATCTGGCAATGTCGACGAGGCTTGCAACGTCAGCCACTTGTCCACGACCAATGCGTCACCCTTCCAGCGCTCATAAAACGCTGCCAGCGTCGGCTCACGTTGCGGGCATGCAATGTGGGTCAGTACTGACAAGGCACCCATGGTGTCCGTCATATTGTTGGCCATGTTCGCCTGGCTGACGCACAACTCACGCATTTCATGCTCATCCAGTTGCAACAGGTAGGACAGACACAGATTCTTCAGCGCACGTTGGCTGACCGCTTTCTGCTCATAGCGATACTCGCCTTTGGCATCATTGGCATGGAAAACCGCAAGCCAATGCGCGCGCAACACAATGGCCAACTGGGTGCGTACAAAGTCACGCACCACATGGATCGCATCCGGGTCCACCACGGTCATCTGGTCACCGATATAACTTTCTGCCGGTAATGTCAGCGCCAATGCGATCAACGACTTGTCCAGCGTCTCATTCAGCAGTGTCACACGGAAAGCATCCACCACCGATTGCGGTAGCAACAGCGCCCGGCCAGCCTGATAGTCGGCAATCAAGCGCAGAATCAATCGCAAGGTCAATGTCTGACTAGCTTCCCAACGATTGAAATCATCGGTGTCATGTGCCATCAAGAAGGTCAGCTCGTCGTCATGCCATTCATAATCCAGCTTGACCGGTGCTGAGAAACCCCGCAGTAACGAAGGCACCGGCTGCGACGGCACATTGACGAACACAAAGTGCTGTTCAGCTTCCGTGAAACGCAGTACTCGTGACTTGCCGCTGGCCGTTGCCTCGCCTTCCAGTTGCAATGGTAACTCGTGTCCCAGACTGTCTAACAGCCCAACGGCCATGGGGATCAGGAACGGCAATTTATCTTGCTGGTCTGGTGTAGCTGGGCAACTCTGTTTCAGCGTCAGCGTATAAGTTCTGGCTTGCTCGTCATACCGACCAATCGCCTTCACCGCAGGGGTGCCCGCCTGGCTATACCAGCGTTTGAATTGCGACAGATCCGTCTCGTTGGCATCCGCCATTGCAGCCAGAAAGTCATCGGTGGCCACCGCTTGGCCATCATGACGACGGAAATACAGGTCCATGCCTTTGCGGAAGCCAGCAGCGCCCAACAAGGTATGGTACATACGTACCACTTCCGCCCCCTTCTCATACACAGTGACCGTATAGAAGTTATTGATTTCTATATAGGACTCCGGCCGTACCGGGTGTGACATCGGGCCTGCATCTTCGGGGAACTGGAAGTTGCGCAAGGTGCGTACCTGATCAATCCGCTCCACGGCATGACTCCCCATATCGCCTGAGAACATCTGGTCACGAAAGACGGTCAATCCTTCCTTGAGCGAAAGCTGGAACCAGTCGCGGCAGGTCACACGGTTACCAGTCCAGTTATGGAAGTATTCATGGGCGATCACGGCCTCGATACCGGCAAAATCAACATCCGTCGCGGTATCAGCCTTGGCCAGTACATACTTGGTGTTGAAGATGTTGAGACCCTTGTTCTCCATGGCCCCCATGTTGAAATCGCCCACCGCAACAATCATATAGGTATCCAGGTCATATTCCAGGCCGTAGACATCCTCGTCCCATTTCATGGATTTTTTGACCGATGTCATCGCATGATGACACTTGTCCAGATTGCCGGGCTCCACATAGATCTCCAGCTTCACTTCCCTGCCCGACTGCGTCTTGAAGTGGTCGTCCAGCTTCACCAGTTTGCCAGCCACCAACGCAAACAGATAGCTTGGTTTGCGGAACGGGTCCACCCACTTCACCCAATGTCGTTGCTTATCGACATTGCCATGCCCTACCAGATTGCCGTTGGACAGCAATACAGGAAAACGCTGGCGATCAGCGGTAATGGTTGTGGTGTAACGCGCCATAACGTCTGGGCGATCCAGGAAATAGGTAATGCGACGGAAACCTTCCGCCTCGCATTGTGTAAACAGGTTGTGGTTGGATTCATACAGACCCGACAACGCAGTATTCAACTGCGGCTGAATACGAGTGGCCACCTCAAGCACACAGCTGGCCGGCAGATCACGCACCGTCAGCGTAAAACCCTCAATCTGGTAGCGGGATGCATCCAACACCTCACCATCCAGCTTCAGCTGAACCAGAATCAGTTCTTCGCCATCCAGTACCAATGGTGCGTCCACGATCGGATGGGCATCATTGCGATTGAGCACCATGCGGGAATGCACATCAGTATGCTCATCGAAAATATCGAATTTCAGATCAACGCGGTCGATCAGAAACGGGGGGGGCGTGTAATCCTTCAAATAGATTGTCTTGGGGGTATCGTTCTGCATGCTCTCGAATCCTGCTCTCATTCGTATGCCCAACCACGCGGCACGTATGCAACCACATGCCTGATCAAACGTGGTGGCTCAAGGTCGTTGTTATAATCCTACTTGCCCTGCAACCATGCCTGACGTGCAGCCAATTGTGCCTTACCAGGCTTCTCAGCCAATTGCAGCACGCAGGTATCCGACTGCGGTGCCAGCAACTTGACGGTAAATGTCATCAATTCATCGCGACGGAAGGCATGCAATATCACTTTGTCGCCCACTTTGTGGCGCTCGATCATCGCATCCAGATTACTGCCTGCTTTCAACCCATCCACCGCCACGATCAGATCGCCAGCAGACAAGCCTGCAGCTTGAGCTGCACCACCATCCAGAACATGGGTCAACTTGGCCAAGCCATTTTCCGTACTGCTGCGCCCCCCCAACACCGGGCGTTTGACCAGAGCTTCATCGTTCTTGCTTGCCGCCGTACCACCTTTATCATTGTTGGATTCGGCCGCACGCAAAGTGAAATTGACACCGAATTTCTTCAACAGTGCCGACAATGGCAAATCTTCAACCGAGCGCAACGCGTGATCGAAGAACCCCTTCAGATCCAAACCCGTTACCTCGCTGGCAACCAGCTCCCATTCTGCCTCGCCGATCCCCTCACCGCGTGTCAGGTAGAGCTGCCACAGTGCACGCATCACATCATCCAGCGAGTGTCTGCCGCTGGTTTTGTCGCGAATGGTCAGATCCAGTGCCAGTGCTGCCAGCGCGCCTTTGGTGTAGTAGCTGACCAGGCTGTTGGGCGAGTTTTCATCTTGTCGATAGTATTTGATCCAGGCATCAAAACTGGCGTCCTCAAGCGTCTGTTTCAACCGCCCCGTACCACGAATGACACCTGTCACGGTTTTCGCAACCAGTTCCAGATACTGAGGTTCGGTAATCAAACCTGAGCGCAGCAATGCCAGATCGTCATAGTAAGATGTCACGCCTTCCATCGCCCACAGCAGGCGGGTATAACCCTCGCGGCTTAAATCATAGGGCGCGAACGCTTGTGGCTTGATGCGTTTGACGTTCCAGCTGTGAAAATATTCGTGGCTGACCAAGCCCAGAAACTGCCGATAACCACTGGACTGTGCTTCATCTCCCACCACGGGCATATCGCCACGTGAAGCGATCAAGGCAGTTGACGCGCGATGCTCCAAGCCACCATAGCCATCACCGGTAAGCATGGTCATGAAGACGTAACGATCAAAGGGTGCGGGCTCACCAAACAACTTGATCTGGTATTCGCAAACCTTTTTGATATCACGTGCCAGGCGTTTCATATCCGCATCATGCTTACCTGCCAGCACAAAATCATGTGGCACGCCACATGCCTTGAAGCTGATCAGGGTGAAGTCACCCATTTCAACGGGATGATCAATCAACTCGTCGTAGTCAGCTGCTTCATAAGTGCCAAAACCGTACTGCTTGGCCCCCTTGACACGCAATGCTGTGGCGACCTGCCAGTCCTTATAGGCCTTGCCTTCCGGCGGTACGATCTCGACCTCGCAAGGGGTGTTCTCCTGCCCTTCCACACTCAGGAATACGCTGGTGCCATTGAAGAAAGCTCGGGTTTGATCAAAATAGGCACCACGCACCGACAAGTCAAACGCATACACCTCATACTGCACGGTCAACGCCCCTTTGGTGGGCGCCACCAGCCAGGTGTGCTTATCCAACTTGGTCAACGGTACTGGCTTGCCATTGGCAGAGGCCTCGATCCGTACAATATGACGAGCAAATTCGCGAATCAGGTAACTGCCGGGAATCCACGCAGGCAACGATAAACGTTGTCCACTTTTGCTGGGCTCGGGAATGGTCTGGGTAACGTGAAACAGGTGCGCCTCAGGTCGGGCACATTCGATGCGATAACGGATCGGAGATGTCTTCATGCGTTTGTCTGGCCGCTCGCTTATGGCGATCAACCTCATTCGGTTTAGGGTAAAACCCCTAGTTTAACCTAGAAACACTTTCATGCTACGTCCCTTCATAGACCTATCCACGCGGCTTCCATGGCAACATCTTGTTTTATAAAGCGGGAGTTTTTTACGGCCCGATATTGGCGACACGGATGCCAATCAGGCATCCGTGTTTACGAAAAGAACTATGACGCCAATGCAATCAACCCCTGCAAAGCGGCCTCTACCGCTGCTCGCCTGATCGCTTCACGATCGCCAGTAAAATGATAGCGCTGGACAATTACAGGGCTTCCATTCGACACCCATCCCAGCCAGACGGTGCCCACAGGCTTATCCGGTGTTCCACCATCTGGACCGGCAATGCCACTCACCGCCACAGCCAAGTCTACCTTGGCCATCCGCATTGCGCCTTCTACCATGGCCTGAACGGTCTCACCACTGACCGCTCCAAAGGTTTGAATACACTCGGCCGGTACCCCCAATAGCTCACATTTGGCGCGATTGCTATAGGTAACATACCCCCGGTCAAACCAGGTAGAGCTGCCTGGGATAGCTGTCAGTACTTCGCCAATCCAGCCGCCAGTGCAGGATTCTGCCGTCGCCAACCACCAGCCGCGCTGCCTGAGCAGCCCACCTAGTTCAATAGCCAGGTGTTCCAGTTGCTTATCGGCCATGACCCAACCGTCGGTAACGTGCAATCAGGCCGCTAGTGGAAGCGTCATGCTCTGCCAACCCACTGTCGTCCGCCAACTGTGGAATGATGCGTTGAGCCAGTTGCTTGCCATACTCCACCCCCCACTGGTCGAACGAGTTCAAACCCCAGATCACACCCTGCACAAACACTTTGTGTTCATACATGGCGATCAGGCTACCCAGCGAATGTGGAGTCACCTTATCAAGCATGATAGTGTTGGATGGCTGGTTCCCTGGGAACACCTTGTGTGGCAAAAGTTGCGCCAGCGCGTCTCCAGACAGACCTTGCGCCTCCAGCTCTTGTCGGGCTTCCTGTTCAGATTTGCCACGCATCAGCGCTTGGGTCTGGGCCAGGCAGTTTGCCGTCAGGATGTCGTGGTGGTTACCCAATGGGTACAAGGTTTTCATCGGCAGAATGAAATCTGAAGGAATCAACCGCGTGCCCTGATGTAACAGCTGGAAGAATGCATGCTGACAGTTGACCCCGGCTTCACCCCAAATGATCGGTCCGGTATCAAAATCCAGCGTGAAACCATCGCGTGTCACCCGTTTACCATTCGACTCCATATCCAATTGCTGAAGGTGCGCCGGCAAGCGCGACAGGCTTTGATCGTACGGAATCACCGCATGAGTGTGGGCACCGAAGCAGGTGTTATACCAAATGCCCAGCAAGGCTAGAATGACGGGGATATTGCGCTCAAAGGGTTGTGAGAAGAAGTGCTGATCCATCTCGTAAGCCCCCTGCAACATCGCCTCGAAATGATCCATGCCGATCTGAATGGCAACGGTCAGGCCCACTGCTGACCACAAGGAGTAGCGGCCCCCAACCCAGTCCCAGAACTCGAACATGTGCTGTGGATCGATCCCGAACTCAGTCACAGCTTGGCTATTGGTCGACACTGCAACAAAGTGCTTGGCCACGGCAGACGGATTACCCAGCCGACGCACCAGCCAGTCGCGAGCTGACGTTGCATTGAGCAGGGTTTCCGGAGTAGTGAAAGATTTCGACGTCACCACGAACAACGTCGTGGCCGGGTCAAGTTTCACCAAGGTTTCAGAAAGGTGCCCACCATCCACGTTTGACACGAAATGGGTACGAATCCCCACCGAACCATATGGTCGCAAGGCCCTAGCGACCAGCATCGGGCCCAAGTCCGACCCGCCGATACCGATATTGACGATATCGGTGATACGTTGGCCAGTATGGCCCAACCATTCGCCATGACGTACGCTCTCAGCAAAGACGCGCATGCGTTGCAGCACGGCACGTACTTCGGGCATCACGTCCACACCATCGACCAGGATAGAGGAATCGTCACGATGCCTGAGTGCGGTATGCAACACAGCCCGATTCTCACTGACATTGATGTGATCCCCGCGACGCATGCGCAGCATCCAGTCAGCCAGATTCACGTTTTCTGCCAGCTCAGTCAACAGCCGTAACGTGTCATCGGTTATCCGGTTTTTGGAGTAATCCAGAAAAATCGGGCCACATTCCAGCGAAAATCGCTCAAATCGGCCCGGGTCTGCTTCAAACAGATCACGCATATGTACTCGCGCCATCTGTTGCTGATGCCGCCATAGCGCGAGCCAAGCCCTCGCTTGCGGCGATTTGAACAAGTCCTTCATAGTTCCCAGAGTTTCTTAAGTTTGTAAGTGCCTGCAGGTCATTGCCCGCAGGTCATTTATGATTGAAACAAGGTAGGTTGCCCTGCCTTTAAACGATGACTCCAAAGCACCCTGACCAATCCCATCCCGCAGAACACGTTCAAGATCCGTCATGAGCGACTGTCAGTGAGGTAAAGCACGGCACAAAAACCAGAATGTATGTGTGATACATGAGGATGATGAACAGCACATGAGCCCAGATCATGGTCGCGCAATAAGACATTGAACAGGTTCTTAGACAAAACAAAGCCACCATAAGGATGACATATTGGCCGAGTACGCTTTAAAGCTTGATGAAATGCTCACGGTAGTACTTCAACTCTTCGATTGATTCGTAAATATCCGCCAACGCTTCATGCTTGCCGTGCTTCTTCAAACCTTTGGCCAGTTCAGGCTTCCACCGCTTCACCAGCTCCTTGAGTGTGGACACATCCAGGTTACGGTAGTGGAAGTAGGATTCCAGACGCGGCATCCAGCGTGCCATGAAGCGACGATCCTGACAGATCGAATTGCCACACATCGGGCTTACACCACTTGGCACATGCTCCTGCAGGAATCCGATCATCTGCGCTTCGACCTGCGACTCATTCAGTACCGATGCCTTCACTTTGTCAATCAATCCTGAACGACCGTGGGTATTCTTGTTCCAGTCATCCATCGCATCCAACACAGCGTTGTCCTGATGCACTACCAGCACCGGGCTCTCTGCAATCGTGTTCAGTTCGCTGTCGGTAATCACGACAGCCACTTCCAGCACCTTATCGGATTCCGGCACCAAGCCAGTCATTTCCATATCAATCCAGATGAGGCGGTTTTGATCTTGTGGCATACTCATTTCCTTACTTGTGCGCTTTTATTCTCGCACAGTTCTCATTCAAACGTCATTGACACCCGTTCTCACGCATGTCCACATTTACCTTTGTTTTTATCGGCGCGATTGTACTTACAACCGCCCTCCGTTTGTGGCTTTCCTGGCGACATTTCAGTCATGTTCGCCACCATCGGGATCAAGTCCCTGCTGCATTTGCCAACCAGATCAGCTTACCCGACCACCAAAAAGCGGCGGATTACACCTGCGCCAAAACCCGCTTGGGCTTCGTCGATACCCTTATTGACGTCACCGTGTTGCTAGGCTTTACCTTGGGCGGTGGCATTGAATACCTGCATCAGTTCTGGCTTGGCCACCTTGGTTCAACCATCTGGCAAGGCATTGCGCTGCTGTTTTCAGTATCGTTCATCAGCGGCCTGATTGGGTGGCCGTTATCGATCTATGCCACTTTTGTGCTGGAAGCCAGGTTTGGATTCAATCACACCACGCTCGCAACCTACCTGTCAGATCTGCTGAAGCAGACTTTGCTGGGTATTGTTTTGGGCGGGCCATTGCTTTATGCCGTACTGTGGTTGATGGATAAAATGGGCGCTAACTGGTGGCTTTATGTATGGGTGCTATGGGTGGGTTTCCAGCTATGCCTGCTGGCGATTTACCCAACATGGATTGCCCCATTGTTCAACAAATTTTCACCACTTGAAGATGGCCCGGTCAAAACCCGCATTGAAGCCTTGCTGGCCAAATGTGGTTTCACCAGCAACGGCCTGTTCATGATGGATGGGTCAAAGCGCAGTGCACATGGCAATGCTTACTTCACCGGCTTCGGTAAAACCAAGCGCATCGTGTTCTTCGATACCTTGCTGAAGCAACTGGAGCCCCAGGAAATTGAAGCAGTACTGGCACATGAATTAGGCCATTTCAAGCGTCACCATATCGTCAAGCGTATCGGCTGGAGCTTTATCACCAGCTTGATCATGCTCTACGCACTGGGCATGTTGATGCAACAGCAATGGCTGTTTACCGGCATGGGTGTTGCCAGTAGTAGTACTGCCCTGGCACTGCTGTTGTTCTCGTTGGCTGTACCGATTTTCCTGTTCCCCTTGACCCCATTGAGCAGCCTGTATTCACGCAAGCACGAGTTCGAAGCAGACAGCTATGCAGCCGAGCATGCCGATGCCCATGACCTGATTCAGGCCCTGGTCAAGATGTATCGTGATAACGCATCGACCCTGACGCCAGATCCACTGCACTCGACGTTCTACGACTCTCACCCTCCTGCAGCCATTCGCATCGCGCATCTGGAAGCACAACAGGCATGAGCCAGACCTGCTGTTTGAGGATACTGGGCCAGTTCAAACTGGCCCAAATTTCCGAGTATTATCCGCTGCTTGATACCATCCATTCTTCTTTTACCAGGTCGTACCGCCATGTCCCAAACCGTTGAAGGCCAAATCATTGCCAGTCATGGCCGTTCGTTTCGTGTCATGGTGGCGGGGCAAATCTACGAATGCACCGCACGCGGCAAGCGCACTGACCTAGCATGTGGCGATAAGGTAGATGTGCAGATCAGTAACCAGCAACAAGCAGTAATCGAACGTACCCACCCACGAAAAAGTTTGTTGTATCGTGCGGATGACTGGCGGGAAAAATTGATTGCGGCCAACGTCACACAGGTTGTGATTGTCGTGGCTCCATTTCCGAGCTTCAGTGAGGAATTTCTTGGCCGGTGCCTGGTAGCCTGTGAAGCGGCTGATATCCAGCCGCTGATTGTATTGAACAAGTGTGATTTGCCTGAGGCGGATCAAGCCAAAACGCAATTAGCCTTATACGAACAATTGGGTTACCCGCTTCTGATGCTGTCTGCCAAGCAAAGTATCGCTCCGCTTCAGCCTCGACTGACAAGCCATACAACCGTGTTGATTGGCCAGTCCGGCATGGGTAAATCCACACTGATCAATGCGCTGTTACCCGATGCCAAGGCACGCACTGGCGACATTTCCGTCGCGCTGGATTCAGGCAAACATACCACTACTCACGCTACGCTTTACCCGTTGGATATCAACAGCGCCATTATTGACTCACCTGGTATGCAGGAGTTTGGTCTTGCCCACTTGCCTGCCGACTCGCTTGCATCCTGTTTTCCTGACATGCGGTCTTATATTGGTGATTGCCGTTTTGCCAATTGCCGTCACATGGCTGAGCCCAATTGCGCCATGACACAAGCCCTGACGGATGGCCGTATTACCGAACGACGTCTTATGCTGTATCGCAAATTGCGCCAAGCAATCGACAAGAAATAAGCTATCTGCAATAAAAAAAGCCGCAAGGTCGACTTGCGGCTTGTCAATTCAGTCAGGCGATCAACGCCCGCCTCAGCGTATTACATTTAAAACAACTCATCAGGTAGTGCTAATGTGCTTTCAGCACCTTGCGTAATCTCATAGTGATAGCCCAACGCCTGGCTTGCAATATGCTCAGCGAAGAAACGTGCTGTAATGATTTTGGCTTGACAGAACTCAATATCTGATGTACCGGCCTTCAGTTGCTGCGAGGCAATCAGTGCGGATTTAGCCAGCAACCAGGCCCCTAGCGTCACCCCCATCAGCATCAGGAAAGGCACGGAGCCAGCTGCCGCATGCTTGGGTTGTGCGTCAAAGTGGTTGAGAATGTAATCAGCCGATGCCTGGGCAGCCTGGGCGGCCTGCGTCAGACCACGCTGAATCGCTGTCAAGGCGGGGTCATCTGTACTGGCCAGCTCACTGATTGTGGCATTGATCTCAGACAATAGCGCATTGCATGTTGCACCTTTCTCTGACACCAATTTACGGCCAATCAGATCCATCCCATGAATACCGGTTGTACCTTCATAGATTGCCGTGATCCTGGCATCGCGCATGTGCTGGGCTGCGCCAGTTTCTTCAATGAACCCCATCCCGCCGTGCACTTGTACACCCAGAGAAGTCACCACATTGGCGACTTCCGTATTCCAACCCTTGATAATAGGGATCAGGAAATTGATCAGATATTGATTCCTTTGTTTCTCCACTGTATCAGCATGGCTTGCAGCCTTATCCAGCGCAGCACCACCGAAATAGGTCAAAGCACGCATGGCCTCCGTGTAGGCACGCATGGTCATCAACATGCGACGCACATCGGGATGGCGGATGATAGCTGCCGGTGCAGGATTATCCGAGCCCAGTTCGCGAGATTGAACCCGATCTTTGGCATAGACAACGGCCTTTTGATAGGCACGCTCAGAAATCGCCATGCCTTCTACACCAACCCCCAAGCGGGCATGGTTCATCATGGTGAACATGTAAGCCAAGCCCTTATTGGCCTCACCCACCAGGTAACCAACCGCCCCACCGTTATCACCATAGCTCATGACACAAGTTGGTGAACCGTGGATGCCCAACTTGTGCTCGATCGATACGCAATAAGCATCATTTCGTTTACCCAGGCTACCCTCTGCATTGACCAGAAACTTGGGCACCACAAACAATGAGATTCCCTTTACGCCAGCAGGCGCATCCGGCAAACGAGCCAACACCAGGTGGACAATGTTGTCCGACATGTCGTGCTCACCCCAGGTAATGAAAATCTTCTGTCCGGAAATCAGATATGTTCCATCGGCCTGCGGCACAGCTTTGCTGCGTACCTGTGCCAGATCCGAGCCTGCTTGTGGCTCTGTCAGGTTCATGGTACCCGGCCATTCGCCACTGGACATCTTCGACAAATATACAGCCTTGAGCTCATCCGAAGCATGATGATCCAGCGCCTCGACTGCACCTAGCGTCAATAGCGGGCACAGCGAAAAAGCCAGGTTAGCAGCACACCACATTTCTTCTGTCGCCATGGTCACCAAGGCAGGCAACCCCTGGCCACCAAAATCAACCGGGGCACGCATCCCAACCCAGCCTGCATCGCGAAACTGGTGATAAGCTTCTTTGAAGCCCGCTACAGTGGTCACCGCGCCGTCCACCAGCTTGTGGCCTTTGTCACCCAACTTGTTAAGCGGGGCCAAGATGTCAGAGGAGAATTTGCTCGCCTCCTCCAGAATGGCATCCACCAACTCGACACTGGTCTCTTCATTTCCCGGCAAGGCCAGAACAGCTTCCAGCCCAGCAATTTCCTTCAATACGAATTGCTGGTCCTTGATCGGCGCGGTGTAAGGCATGCTTCTCTCCGTTTTGATTCAAATCAACAGGTTACCCGGCCATCCGGGCTGCACAAGGCGTAAAAAAGGCACAGGCAGGCAAACTCCCTGTGCCCAATATTACTTATCGTTATTGGATAGGTAGGATATCAGCGAGTGGGGACGCCACTTACCTGCCTATTGGTTATTTGGACAACTCGGCAATCAAATCCGGCACGATGGTGAATAGATCTCCGACCAGACCGTAGTCCGCCACCTGGAAAATAGGCGCTTCTTCATCTTTGTTGATTGCAACAATCACCTTGGAATCCTTCATCCCGGCCAGATGCTGAATTGCACCGGAGATACCAACAGCTACATACAGTTGCGGTGCAACAATCTTGCCGGTCTGTCCAACTTGGTAGTCATTTGGTGCGTAACCGGCATCAACTGCAGCGCGTGAAGCACCCACAGCCGCACCGATTTTGTCAGCCAACGGTTCGATGACTGCCTTGAACTGTTCCGCCGAACCCAGCGCACGACCACCCGAAACAATGATCTTGGCAGCAGCCAACTCGGGGCGATCAGACTTTGTCAGTTCTTGGCTGACAAATGAGGATTTACCAGCATCAGCACCCGCACCAATGCTCTCCACCACTGCAGCACCACCTTCCGTTGCCGCCGGGTCAAAGGCTGTGGTACGCACTGTAATCACCTTGATGGTGTCAGCCGATTGCACGGTTGCAAAAACATTGCCGGCATAAATCGGACGAACAAAGGTGTCAGCAGAATCAATTGCGATGATGTCGGAAATCTGGGCTACGTCTAGCAGCGCCGCGACACGCGGCAGAAAGTTCTTGCCATAGGTGGTGGCGGGTGCCAAAACATGACTGTAACCCTTTGCCAAACCCGCTACCAGATCACCCACGTTTTCAGCCAGGCCGTGAGCAAAGTGGGCGGCATCGGCGACCAGCACTTTAGCAACGCCAACAATCTTGGCGGCAGCCTGAGCTGCTGCTGCACAACCGCTACCGGCAACCAGCAAGTGAACGTCGCCACCCAACTTGCCCGCAGCAGCAACAGTGTTCAATGTCCCGGATTTGATGGACGTGTTGTCGTGTTCTGCAATAACCAGGATGCCCATGTTTAGATCACCTTTGCTTCATTCTTCAGTTTTGCAACCAACTCGGCCACCGAGCCCACCTTGATACCTGCCGAACGTTTCGGCGGCTCTGCGACTTTCAACGTCTTCAGTCGCGGTGCAGCATCTACGCCCAGATCAGCCGGCGTAGTCTTGTCCAGCGGCTTCTTCTTGGCAGCCATGATGTTGGGCAACTTCACGTAGCGTGGCTCATTCAGGCGCAGGTCGGTTGTTACTACTGCAGGCAACTGCAGCTTGACGGTTTCAAGACCACCGTCAATTTCGCGTGTCACGGTCAGCGCTTCCGTTGTCAGCTCAACCTTGGAGGCGAACGTACCTTGCGGCATGCCAGTCAGGGCTGCCAGCATCTGACCAGTCTGATTGGAATCATCATCAATCGCCTGTTTGCCCAGAATGACCAGCTGCGGTTGTTCCTTGGTTACGATGGCCTTCAACAACTTGGCGACAGCCAACGGCTGCAGGTCAATATCGGTTTCCACCAGAATGCCGCGATCTGCGCCCATGGCCATTGCAGTACGGATCTGCTCTTCGCACTTACCGGAACCCATCGATACCACGACGATTTCGCTGATCTTACCCGCCTCTTTCAGGCGCACGGCTTCTTCAACGGCGATTTCATCAAACGGGTTCATCGACATTTTGACGTTGGCAATATCGACATCGCTACCGTCGGCCTTGACGCGAACTTTCACGTTGTAATCCACAACGCGCTTAACTGCGACTAGAGCTTTCATGATTCTCCTGCTTTGGTCTGAGGGCAGCGCTGGCTGCCGTGAATACTTGAGTGCGGGAGGAAGCCGCACCCGATTTGAAATCAGGGCTTGTTGGCATCGAATCTATCAATCCAAAGTCGATAACAACAAACCCTAGAGCCTATCATGCCCCAGAAGGGGTGTCATGATAGTGCCCATCTGCAGCGCGGGACATTTAATATACCATGCGCAAAAAATCAAACAAGCGTTTGATTTATACACCAACCGGTTTTAATCGGCAACTGAAACTTTTTTGTTTTAAACGATAGTTTGAAACGCCGCAGATTTGCGTTTTTTGAAGGGCATCCTGACAATAGCGGGCTACACAACACGCTTCGGGTATCGCAGCATGACTACCGTTTATATTGAAGACATGGAAATCGGCCAGACAGCCGAGTATGGCAAGACCATCACGGAGGCAGACATCATCATGTTCGCAGGTGTCACCGGAGACAATAATCCGGTACATATTGACGAGGAATACGCTGCAACCACACCCTTCGGCACTCGTATCTGCCACGGTATGCTGACTGCTAGCTTGATCTCCACTGTACTCGGGACACGATTGCCCGGCCCAGGAACCATCTACCTCAGTCAGTCAGCCAAGTTCAAAGCGCCAGTCAAGCTAGGTGATACCGTCAAGGTTCGCGTGACCGTCAAAGACCTGGATCGCGCCCGAAAGCGCGTCACGCTGGAGACCAATTGCTATGTTCAAGGTAAATTGGTCCTGGAAGGTGAAGCCTTGGCAATTGCACCGAGCAAACCAGCGGCGTAAACTCACCACATCAAACCAGACCTAGGCGACTGTCCTACCGGGCGGTCCAACACTGAATGCCAACCAACACGATCTATCGATCCGTTCCTTTTTCTATCGTATGCTCCTTCAGCACGCGATGTTGATTCATTCCCATCCGCTTTAAACCCGTTTCATCTTTAACTCCGCAACTGTGATGCCATCACGGTTTTCGGCTTATTGTCCTAAACGAGAGCGACAAGGCATGAATCAACGTATCCATCAACATGACGTCATCTGGTCCACGATCCGACAGGAAGTGGAAATCGCAGTCCAAACTGAGCCCATTCTCGCCAGCTTCCTGCACATGACCGTATTGCGGCACAAATCGCTGGAAGATGTCATCGCGTTTCATCTATCCAGCAAACTGGCCACCAGTACCATGGATGCACGTACTTTAATGGAACTGATTCGGGAAGCACTGGATGCCGATCCCGATATCGGCAAGGCCATTCGAGCTGACATTCAGGCTTCTTTTGACCGAGACCCGGCTTGTACCACCTTCTCGACCCCACTGCTGTATTACAAGGGCTTTCATGCCTTGGCCAGCTATCGCATCATGCACTGGCTTTGGCAAATGGGGCGCCATACACTGGCATTGTTCCTGCAGAACCGAATCTCAGAAACCTTTACTGTCGACATTCATCCTGCAGCCCGCATTGGCCGGGGTATCATGCTGGACCACGGGCATGGTTTTGTGGTCGGTGAAACCGCAGTGGTAGAAGACAACGTGTCAATCTTGCATAACGTGACCCTAGGTGGCACCGGTAAGGAGACCGGTGACCGCCACCCAAAGATTCGGTCCGGCGTTCTGATTGGCGCCGGCGCCAAGATTCTCGGCAATATTGAAATTGGACGTGGTGCGAAGATTGGGGCAGGCAGTGTCGTCATTGATTCGGTCCCTCCACACGTCACCGTTGTAGGGGTACCGGCCAAGATTGTTGGCATGGCTGATACTGCTGAACCAGCATTGGATATGAACCAGCGATTTGACTGTACGGGCCGCTAGGGCGGCTAAAACGATCTAACGCCAACTGTCTTTCCGGTTGGCGTTGTCACACGGAGCCCAACCACACTATGGCTTTTTCGCGTGATGTCAGCCGCAATTTTGAATCTGCCAAGGTATTGGCTATCCTGATTGTTGCCAGCGGACACTTCTTCCCTGCTTCCGCCTATTGGGTGGTGGTATCAGTGGCCTTGTGCATGTTTGGCTTTGCCTCCGGCTACTTCACTGCGGAAATCTATGGCAGCAACCCGGCACCCTGGCCATTCATCCGTAATAAATTGATCCGACTGGGGCCTGACCTGCTCGCTATCAATCTGGTGCTGCTGGTCCTGTTTTTGTTCAAAGAAGAAGATGGTATTGCAACTTGGCAGTCGCTGGTCGGCATATTGGGGCTAACTGGTTTTCTGAACTGGTTTCACCTGCCCAACCCCAGCCCTTTTGGTGGTGGGTTGTGGTACTTCACCCTGCTGTTGATATTTTATGTCTGTTATCCATTACTGACCAAGTTGTTACGGCCTGGGCCTATAGGCATCGGCGTCACATTTACCTTGCTATTGGCCGCACTGGTTTTGACACATCGGGTACCTTACGGCCATATGCTTTGGTTGACTGCATTCTCGTTTTGCTATGGTGTCGCATTCGCCAACCAGGCTTGGCGAGTTACCGCCATAACAACTGCTACCTTGCTGCTCGTAGCCATACTGGCTTGTGCCATAGCCAAATTTGGATTGGGCACCCCAGTCAATTCGCTTGCAGTGATCGTCGTGTTATCAATTTTCACCCTACAGTGGCTGCTATGGGCAAAATTGCCCGACTGGTGCCACGCACCCTTCAAACCATTTGGCCCCTGCGTAGTGGAAATCTACATTCTGCATACCCACTTTTTCCTACATCCCACCGACTTGGTAGCGTTGGATTTTGCCATCTCACTTGTAGTGATTTTAGGTGTGTCTTATGCCGTTAAACGGCTAGCCATGGTATTTCAGCAATACTTGCTGCCAGAGGGCAAATGGGCCAAGGCGACATGAGGCAGTAACAGCATCGGATGGAAACAATTCATGTCGTCATACCATCAGGGTTAAACATAGGAATCAGCTTTGGCTGTTCGCCAATCGCTTCCGCAGATCCGTCAATAGCCCGGCAGAGGCATCCTCAACCAGATCCAATACGTGTTCAAAACCGCTTCCACTGCCGTAATATGGGTCGGGTACTTCTCGTTCGTCAAAGTTACGCGCATATTCCAAAAACAACTTTAGCTTGTGTTGTTGCGCAGGTGAACATAAGCGCTGAAGGTTGCGCAGATTCTGTTCATCCATCGCCAATACCAGATCAAACATTTCAAAATCAGCTGTCTTGACCTGACGAGCCCGTAAGCGACTCAAATCATAGCCGCGTCGTGCCGCAGCCATGGAAGAGCGGGGATCGGGCGCCTCTCCGGCATGATATCCGTGCGTACCGGCCGAATCGATGTTGATTCGCTTCGCCAATCCCGCCGTCTCGACAAAATAACGAAACACCCCCTCCGCCGTTGGTGAACGACAGATATTGCCCATGCAAACAAACAAAACTGAAACACTACTCATAACAATCGACAACTCTAGAAAATGAAGGCACCACAACAGCGGCACCGAAAGTTACCATCGTTAAGTCTATCAATCAAACAGTTACATCAAATCGGTGATTATCAACCTGTGTTGGCATCCAGCTCGCTTTTCCTGCTGCGCTGCAACATGCTACAGTTTCCCAACAAATCAACAATAGCTTTTACTTAGGAGAACCACATGACTTTTCAAACTGCCGACCTCACTGATGAGCATGATAACTTGCAAGTGGCTACCCCCATTTTTCAGCAGTTTGGCAAACGGGTGCGCTTTCATGGTGAGATCGTCACCGTCAAAGTGTTTGAAGACAACGTGCTGGTCAAGGATGCATTGACCGAGTCAGGTGACGGGAAGGTGCTTGTAGTGGATGGTGGGGGCTCACTTCGCTGTGCGCTAGTGGGGGATCAGATTGCTGCCATGGCCGTCAAAAATGGCTGGTCAGGTATTGTGGTCTTTGGCTGCATTCGCGATTCTGCTGTGATCAACGATCTGGACATCGGTGTACGCGCCCTGAATACCCACCCACTCAAAAGCATCAAACAAGGTGCTGGCTATCGGGATATTGCCGTGACTTTCGCAGGCATCACCTTCCGACCAGGTGAGCATATCTATGCGGATGAGGACGGTATAGTCCTTTCGGCTACTGCCCTATTGTAAGCAATCAGCCTAAAATTCGACTGAGCGTAACCAACTATACCGATCGGAGTTTTCTGGCCGATTTGATACGTTTCAAGCTGTGGCTAGCCGGTTTGAGCTACCCAGAGCGAACACCGGCTCCACTTGCGAGGGTTTTCTGATGGCTGCATTGACTGATCGCTTCGGTAGACGCATCGATTACTTACGCCTGTCTGTAACCGACCGGTGCGACCTGCGCTGCAGCTATTGCATGCCCGCCGGTTTCAAAGGGTTCGAAGTTCCAGAACACTGGCTGACGTTTGATGAAATCGAACGGTTGATTGGCGCATTTGCAAGATTGGGTGTCAGTCGTGTACGACTGACTGGCGGTGAGCCATTGTTACGCAAGGATCTCCCTATACTGGCAAGCAGATTGGCTGGCCTACCAGGCCTGGATGATCTGTCGCTCTCCACCAATGCCACTCAGATGGAACGACATGCTGAAATGTTGAAAGCTGCAGGCATCAGGCGTATCAATGTCAGCCTGGACTCGCTCAACCCCTGTAAATTTGGCCAGATCGCTGGTCGTCAAAGCTTTGACAAAGTAATGGCCGGGTTGATGGCTGCCAAAAAAGTTGGCTTTGCCCCAATCAAAGTCAACATGGTTGCCATGAAAGGAGTGAATGACGATGAAATCGACAGTATGGTTGATTTCTGCCATGACAACGGCTTTGTCCTGCGATTAATTGAAGCAATGCCAATGGGTGATACTGGTCGCAATACTCAGTTTATGGATCTTCAGCCCGTTGCCGACCGCCTGAAACAGCGATTTCAATTGCAGGAAATCGCCATTCCACTTGGTGGCGGTCCAGCCCGCTATCTGGCCAGTCGCGATGGTAAATTCAATGTCGGCTTCATTACGCCAATTTCCCAGCACTTCTGTGCCACCTGCAACCGAGTTCGTTTATCAGTGGATGGCACGCTGTACATGTGCCTGGGACAAGACGAAAAATTCGAATTCCGGCCGTTATTACGCCAAGGCGCAACAGATCAGGATCTGGAAGCAGCCATCCGTACTGCAATTGAACTGAAGCCGGAACGCCACGAATTCCGAGAAAACCCTAAAAAAATCGTACGATTCATGTCTATGACTGGTGGGTGAGTGTGTGGATTAGGTTTGCCTGCCAAACCACCTCAGGACACAATTTCGCCCTCAAATGGTGCAAGCCGTTGCCCCATTGCCGGCATCCGGATATCCCCATTACACGATGTAAAAATCACCCAGCTAGAATCGGCGCCTCAATCAAGACAGGAGTAAAACCGATGCTACTTGGCAAATTGTTATCGCTCCATCCTAAAGCCACTCGACAGCTTGAAGACTATATCAGTCAGTCTGCACCGATGAAGTATCGGACCTATCGCCTTTGCATCCGTCTATGCCAAACCAGCCAGTGGTGCCTATTGCTGGCCATCTTGCTATACGTTGTACTGGGTATCCTATTGCATCCCACCCAAGTCCCCGCCCAAGCCATTCGGTTGAATCTTGATACCATTCTGATCTCGGCAATCGTGTACGTACTGGGTGGTCTGTTTGGCGCAATATTGAAGAATGCGCTACAACCTGAGGTCAAGCGGGCGATCCGGCTCGGCTATGCTTGATTGCAACGGGCCAACAATCCTGCCATAGCACCAGCAAGACCTACCGCCCCTGACTCACAAACAGGTATGATGCCCCAACAACAACTTGGAGCGTAATACCTGTTTGGCCCGACAGATACCGATCCATACAAGGCAAGTGCTGACAGCAGTGGCCATTGCCCGCATTCATTCAACCAGCAGCATTCCAAGGCTTCCCATAGTTCATCACGGTAACTAGACACAATGTCGCTTTATACTGCTTCGGTACCTGTATTTGTTCGTTACCTGCATAATCTTAGCCACTTGCTCGCTTTAGCAGATCAACATGTCCGCAAACATGCCATACCAGAAATTAAACTATTGAATGCCACACTGAGCGATGGCATGTTCAGCTTTGCCCAGCAAGTCAATGTTGCCTGTGGCTTTGCCTTAAGAGCCAGCTATCCACTGGCCAATCTCGAAATTCCCCATTTACCAGATGGCGGCGACCATCTTGGAACCTTGCAAATTCGGGTAGCAAAAACCATTGAGCAGTTGCAAGCCCTACCTGCGGATACCATGATAGGCACTACAGGCCATCACATTCGATCGATTGCCGGGTTTGCAGAACTTGACCTGCCCGCAGCGGATTACTTGTTCCACTATGCCTCACCCAATTTCTTTTTCCACTTATCCATGGCCTATGCAATCTTGCGTCAGCAAGGTGTCGAGGTCAGCAAGCAGCATTTTGACGGTTTCCACAGCTATCCATCAGGTTTCCGCTTCCCTATACCGACTATCGAACCAACATCGGACCATGGCTGACCCTGTCAGGCTGGTTTGCGGCATATCATTGGCGTAATATACATTGCTCACCTAGATCATTACCTCACCATGAGTAGTAGTACAATCCAAACTATCCGTTTCTTTCGCACGCGCATTCCATCCTTCGAATGTATCCCTGGCTGCCATGACTGTTGCGGGCCAGTGACCACATCCAGCGAAGAAATGTCACGGCTGCCGGTGAAAACTGAGGCTGAACATCAAGCTGCGCTGGCTAACTGGAGCTGCCCACACTTGAGCGAACGAGGCTGTGAGGTCTATACAGAACGACCGCTGATCTGTCGGCTATTTGGCACAACACCTCAGTTGACTTGTCCACATGGGCGGAGGCCAGCTCGCATGATTGATCCAGAAATTGAACGACAGGTTTTCCAATTCTTCAAACAAGTACGTCAAGTATTGGTCTAACTGCTTTAGCAGCACAGCATTCAACACCCGCTTATCCCATACTCCACCTGAACTGGTGCAGCATGGGCCACATACCACCAGGAACCCACCTTGCTTTTTTCCACGCCTGGTGTGGCATCGCCTATATTCAAGTTATGAAATCCAGGCACTAAACCATCCGCTCATTCCCCCAAGGCAAGAATCATGCTGACGCTGCTGTACTGGTTACGGATGTTGATTGGTTGGCTGGATTTGGCCGGGTTCACATTACTGATGATTGTGTTGGCACAATTTCCACGTCACCTCGTCAAAAAGATCTACCCGCCATTGTTCCATGCTTGGTGTCGAACATTTGTACGAGCCCTGAATGTCGATTTGCGGTTACATCAGAAGAATGTCAAGCCCCTCCCCTCCCGATACATTCTGATCGCCAATCACCCATCCGCATTTGAGGATGTCGGCGTCCCCGCGCTGTTTCCGGTGGTCTCGCTGGCCAAAGCCGAGGTGGCAGACTGGTGGATTGTAGGCCGTATCGCAGTGGCCGCCGGCACCTTGTTTGTACAACGAGAATCAGCTGAGTCTCGCCAAGCGGCACTTCAGTCAATTGTGGATGGTTTGAATGCGGGCAAAAATATTTGCCTCTACCCTGAAGGTGGCTGTAAAGGGCGACGACTGTTCAAGCTGTTTCGTTATGGGGCATTTGAAGCCAGCCTACGCTCTGGCATACCTATCCTACCTGTATTCATCCACTATGAAGCTCAAGAAGATTTTGAATGGCAGGAGCCATGGACCTTGCTCGACAAGTTACGCCACTTCATGACCACTCGTAACAATCGGGCAAATTATTACGTGTTTGATGCCATCAATCCGGCTGAATTTCCGGACAAGCAAACTTACACCGACCATGTGTACCAGCTTTATCAACAATGGCAACAACAGTATCTGGAATGACACAGACAGAAAAAACGCGTGAATAAAATCACGCGTTTTTTACAGGAAACAACCCATAGATCAATGCAGCCATTTATCGTAATCTTCCTTCCGACGACCAAAACCATAGCGCTGTTCGCACCCATTCAGGAACAAATTCATCAAAAACATTTCACGGCATTCGTCGTCAGGCTGAGCACGGCGATCATTCATCCGCCGATCATAAACTTGCTGCTCTTGCAGTTGACGTTGCTGTTGATAGTAGTACTCATGCTCTGCATTGGGTGGATAGGTTGGCACTGCATATTCATCACGAGCACCTGCCTGCTCGGTTTCATATGGATATTGCTGCTGTGAGTAATAGTGTTCACCAGGCTGCTGAGGGTAAGGCTTCATCTTGATATCCTCCTCGTTCTGGAATCCATATGGCCACCATGCCAGAAACACAACAATGGCACCATCATGGGACGCACGCGACATGAGCCAATCAGCACTGCCGCACGTTGTAAGGCAGCGTGCTGTTACAGTTTCACATCATCGACAGCGGGAACTTGCATCAGCACAGAATACGACGACATCGAGTTTTCAGGTCTTGCCTGATATGCCAAACCGGCACAGGAACAACAGCGTCAAAACCGTACAGATTGCCTTCTTTTTGAGCATAGGCTACGGTCGACGGTTCCACAACCGCATCACAAAAATTTGATAGCCAACCGCAATGTACTGTCTTCACGGTGTGGGCGAATTTCGAAACCCAGTTTATCCATCAATTTCAGCATATTACTGTTTGCTGCAAAAATTTCCCCTACCATGATCTTCAACCCTTTGTCACGTGCGGCATCGAACAGTTGAGTCATCAGCAAGCTCCCCACACCTTTACCCTGCCAGGCATCAGCCACCACCAAAGCAAACTCGCAACTTTCACCATCTGGATTGGCTGCAAATCGGGCCACCCCAATCTGCATCTCGGCACCGTCCTGTTCCACATAGGCAATCAGTGCAATTTCCCGGGCATAATCCAACTGCGTCAGACGAATCAGCAAGCTATCGGGCAATTGCTTCATGGTATTCATAAATCGATTGTAACGAGACTCCTCCGACAAATTACGCACGAATACCTGCTGCATTTCGGCATCCTCCGGCCGCATCGTGCGGATATGGATGAGGGTGCCATCACGAGCCGTTGCGTCTTTCGTCAAATGGGTAGGGTAAGGATGAATGGCCATATGGCCATAACGACCACCCATTGTCGCAAATGGTGCCAACGCCACACGGGCATCCAGTGCCACAACACCGCTCTCGTCGGCAATCAGCGGGTTGATGTCCATTTCGCGAATGGTCGGCAATTCGCATACCATTTCCGACACCCGCAGCAGTACAGCCTTCACCGAATCCAGCGGCACGGGGGGATAGTTGCGGAACTCGCCCAACAGTTTGCTGACCCGGGTAGATTTGATCATCTTGTTAGCCAGAAAATCGTTCAAGGGCGGCAATGCCACCATTCGATCATTGACGATTTCCACCGTGATCCCACCTGAACCAAATGCAATCAGCGGACCAAATACCGCATCGTGCGTCACTCCTACCATCAGTTCGCGACCAAAACGTGGGCGTACCATAGGCTGAATCGTTACTCCCTGGATCTGTGCATCTGGCCGCCTTAGCCTTGCGCTATCAATAATCTGGCGGAAGGCATCACGTACCGCTTCGGCATTTTTTAAGCCCAGCAACACCCCTCCAACATCGGTTTTATAGGTGATGTCAGTTGAGTTGATCTTCATTGCCACGGGATAACCAATTCGTTCAGCCACTACAACTGCTTCGTCCTGGTTTCCAGCCGGTTCACTGGCTGCAACCGGTATATGAAAACAGGACAGCAGCCGCAAAGCCTCATACCCCTGCAACACCTGCCTGCCTGCCTTCAGTGCAGTTTCGATCAATTCATGGGCTTCTGCCACTCTGGGCGGTACTTCACGATGCGCCAAAGGGCCTGGTACTTGCATCAATAGCTTCTGATTACGCTGGTAGACTGCCAGAGCGTAAAACACCTCAACCGCATTTTCTGGCGTACGGTAATGGGCGAGTTTATTCTCGACAAACACCTGTCGTGCCGCCTGGACTTTCGCTTCACCCATCCACACCAGCAACAATGGTTTACTGGACTCCTGGCGTAACTTCACCATTAGCTTCGCTGTGACTGCTGCATCAGTGCGAATTTGCGGGGTAAAAATCACCATGACCCCATCCACACCAGGGTCATTCAGGCAGGCACGCGTTGCGGCTTCAAAACGCTCAGGTGGTGCATCACCAACAATGTCAACAGGATTGCTACCCGACCAAGCTGGTGGCAACAACGAATCCAATTCCTTGATTGTCTCTGGGGCCAACTTGGCAACGCGCACCTGCAGATCAGACATCCGGTCTGCCGCCATCACCCCAGGCCCAGCACCATTGGTGACCACTGCCAAACGCGGGCCACCAACGCGATAGTTTGAGGTCAGCACTCGGGCAGCAGCAAACAAGTCAGAGACAGATCGCACTCTGACAGCTCCGGCCCTTCGTATGCACGCCTCAAATGCATCATCACTGCCCACCATGGCGCCACTATGCGTATAAGGACTTTGCAATACCATACCATTACGTCCTGCCTTGATGGCAATCACAGGTTTGCTGCGTGCTGCAGCTCGCATGGCACTCATGAACATGCGCGCATCGCGAATACCTTCGATGTAAAGCAGAATGGCCTGGGTATGATGATCATTGACCAGAAAGTCCAGCGTTTCGCCAAAATCCACATCCACCGTAGCCCCGAGCGAGACTACGCTGGACAGTCCGACCCCGTTGCTCTCGGCCCAATCCAGAATAGCGGTGGACAAAGCCGTAGATTGCGACACCAACGCCAAATTGCCAGGTTTGATTTCTCCTTCATAGTCGGTGGCATTCAGGCCCAACTCTGGCCGCATGATGCCGAACAGATTGGGACCCAATAGCCGTAACCCATGTTTACGCGCCATGAATCGGGCGTCGTTTAGGCCCTTCACATGTGCCGGGTCTGACAGATTCAAGCCTTGTGACAGGATGACTGCAGCTTTCACACCCTTTTTGGCACAATCAACCACCACATCCGGCAACACCGCCCCTGGTGTCGCAATTACTGCCAAGTCAATTTCCGCTTTGATATCGCTGAGACGATGGAAGACAGGTAGGCCATGTACTGTCTTATGTCGTTTGTTCACTGCATATAAATCACCCTTGAAACGGGCTACCAACAAATTGCGCATGACCACATCACCCATCGAGCCAGGGCGTTCACTGGCCCCGACCAGCGCGACCGAACGCGGCGCAAATAGCGAACTCAAATAATGTGGGCCCATACAAGGCTCCTGTTCAGATTGATTGAGTTGGATCGTACCAGAAACGTATTCCCGAATATTTACCTGGATCAACTACACCAAGGTTCTCACAAGCAATTCCTGGTCCAGAAACCACAAGTCGCATGTTTGGACATAGGTTCCTCGCTGCGTTTATACAAAGTTTTGATAGAATCGACTGTTCCGGCTGGTACTGGTCACTTGCACTGGTAACAAGCCGGCGACTCCATACTGATTTCAAGGAACATCATGTTAAGCCTATACAACACGCTGACCCGACAAAAGGAAGTCTTTAAACCGATTACCCCAGGCCACGTCAAAATGTACGTCTGCGGCATAACGGTTTATGACTACTGTCACCTCGGGCACGCACGGATGTTGACGGCGTTCGACATGGTGCAACGCTGGCTGCGTACCAGTGGTTTGAATGTGACTTATGTTCGTAATATCACCGATATCGACGACAAGATCATTAAGCGCGCCGCCGAAAATGGTGAATCAATCGATGTATTAACGGGACGTTTCATCGATGCCATGCATGAAGACCTGGGTTTGCTAGGCGTACAAGCTCCTGATTTCGAGCCGCGCGCAACAGATGCCGAATCCATCCATGGTATGTTTTCACTGATTCAGAAGCTGATCGAAAAAGGCTTGGCTTATTCGGCAGACAACGGTGACGTGTATTACTCCGTCCATGCGTTTGATGGCTATGGCAAGTTGTCCGGCAAATCGTTGGATGACCTGCGTGCAGGCGAACGGGTTGGTGTAGACCCACATAAACGTGATCCACTGGATTTTGTGTTATGGAAAGCAGCCAAGCCAGGTGAACCAAGCTGGGAAAGCCCATGGGGACCAGGGCGCCCCGGTTGGCATATTGAATGTTCGGCAATGAGCGAGCGCTTGTTGGGTACCAATTTCGATATTCATGGCGGTGGCCAGGATTTGCAATTCCCACACCATGAAAACGAAATCGCACAGTCAGAAGGGGCGCACGGTCATGGTTACGCCAATTACTGGATGCACAATGGCTTTCTGAATGTGGATAACGAAAAGATGTCGAAATCACTCGGCAACTTCTTCACCATCCGTGACGTGTTGAAGGAATACGATCCCGAAGTTGTACGTTTCCTGCTGTTACGCACCCATTATCGTAGCCCGTTGAATTACTCACAGGTTCATCTGGATGATGCTAAGGGCGCCCTAACACGACTGTATACTGCCTTGAAGCACGTTCCGGCAACGACTTGCGAGATTGACTGGCACAATCCATATGCCAAGCGTTTTCAAGACGCCATGAATGATGACCTCGCTACACCAGAAGCCATCTCTGTCTTGTTCGAATTGGTCGGTGAAGTCAATCGCAGTCAATCCGTTCAAGAGGCTTCCCTGCTGAAAACGTTGGCGGGCATCCTTGGCTTCCTGCAACGTGATCCACAGGCCTTCCTGCAAGGTGGTGATTCACATGATGGTTTATCCAACGAACAGATCGACAGCCTGATTGCACAACGCTTGGCGGCCCGTCAAAACAAAAACTGGGCTGAATCGGATCGCATTCGTGATGAGCTGAAAGCAGCAGATATCGTACTGGAAGACAGTGCCCAAGGTACCACCTGGCGCCGTGCCTGATCAGCCGTTTATCCCCACCCGTCCGAACCGCCACGCGGTTCGGTTGGTGGTGCTTGATCCTAACAATCGTGTCTTACTGATTCGCTATCACGATGACCCACCCATCCACGCCAATCATCCGCAGCTTACAGATTATTGGTGTACCCCTGGCGGTGGCCTGGAACCAGGTGAAACCCATGAAGCGGCGGCTGCCCGCGAGCTGATGGAGGAAACGGGTCTTCGCGGCGAAATCGGCCATTTACTGGCGACCCAGCAGCGGCAGATTCGCCGCCCAGACTGTGCGTACATCCAAGCCGAACGTTACCTGCTGGTCCGCGTCAACACAACCGACATTGAACCCACTGCACTTGAACCGGATGAACTCTTGGAAATTCAGGAGTTTCGCTGGTTTACACTGGACGAATTACGTTCCGAAACACTGACAATCTTGCCATTTTGCTTTACAACATGGCTACCTAGCCTTCAGCAAGACCCTACGAATATGACCACCATGGATTTTGGTACGCTCTGAAATGGGTTCTCCGTTATGGCCTCAACGTCCATAGCGAACACGAATTGCCTTTAACGTTCCGTCAGCCTGCAATACGGCAATAGCATTATTAATTGCCATAACATCGGCAGGTGAAACACTGCGCTTGCTAAACATCAGATGAACAGGGTTCAAATTGACTACCGGGCCAATCTGCTTAAGTTTCAAACCATAGCTCTGCCTTGCCGTATGCAGTAAAGCCTCGTGGTCCCCCATCAAGTATTCACCGCGTCCAGCAACAAGCATGCGCACCCCCTGTTCGTAATCTTCATAGCCATACCACCGCCCCGCGGCAAGCATTCTGGCCTGTAGACGAGCATAACCCTCCCCATACCAGCCAGTGTTCGGGGCCAACAAAGCACCAGGTAGCTGCAGGATGTCATCGAGTTGCTTGATGTTGTCTTGTTTGGTGGTCAAGCTGAACACGCTGATTTGCTCTTGGCGATAGGGTTTGGAGTACCAAGCAATGGCATGGCGTTCTGGGGTGTCGGATGCGGCGTAAAGCAGGTCAAGCTGCCCCATTTCAAACATCTTGTGACGGCGCTTTCGGGGAATGTCTCTCAGTAACACCACCTCGCATACCGCTTTTCGAAAAATGGCCTGGATCATCTCGATGTCCATACCACTCGGCTTGCCATCCTGCGCAAAGAAAGAATAAGGCGCCCAATCTTCTACCACTAACTTGAAAGGCTTTTGGCATGCAGCCTGAAGTGGAGGACCGGCAAGGGTCGATATCATAATGAACCACTTGATTGCTGACATAAGACAATCGCCACCAACATCATAATGTTGAATTGAAGCATGACAGGCATCTTTCCAGCACACGGATATTAAGATGTTTCACGACATACCGTGATTTTTGAATACGGTCGCCAGCATCTCGCCTACATACACAATGCCAATAAACTAACAACCACACCACCGGCATATGATGTTATCAGAAAAGACGTGTATTGCAGGATGCAAGGTGCCGTTATTCTCACTACTGCATGACAATGGCTATCATTGCGGTACTGGTAGACGAGAAAAGATTATTCTTGGGATGTGTTTTTCGACTTGGCAGTCAATGAGTGCCAGGACCTGCATTTGTATGCAACCACGCACTCACCAAGCGTAGATCAAGCCACAACGGCAGCCTCTGCTTGCTCACTCAACTTGACACGGCGGCCAATCCGCATTGGTTTAATGGTTGGATTGAACATGATATCGAGCTGTTCAGCATGTTGTTCACTGAACATCAGGCCAGCATTGAAGCCAATCCTGAACAGTTTTTCCAGATTGTAGCTGGACCAATCCAGCACTTCAGGCAAATGGTAATCCGGTATATCAAATGGTACCTTCAACAGGTTTCGCAACGGTTTGCCATCAGCATCCCTGTTATATTTGAGTTCAAAGAGTTCTGTGTCATTGCGTGCCACATCAACCAACGGGGCAATGATCGACAACGTATAGGCATCCCATAAGTTGCGGGGTTCGCGAATCAACTTATCACTACTCAACACATCAAATACAACAATGGTATCAATGTCGGCATGCTTGCCACCTTCTGCCTCAAGCAACCCTTTGTAATTCAAACAATCGACTACTGCCCCTTCGTAGTATTTTTTCCCATCAATTTCACAGGGTGCATACAAGAATGGATAAGACAGGGCAGCTTGATAGTGTTTGAGGGTGATGTCATGCTTACTCCAAATTGCCATTTCGCGATCGGTGATATTGTAGGCGTTGACATAGAAGTCAGGCCGAATGCCCGGCAGCCGATCAAAATCCACCAGATGGTCGACGAATGGAACGTGAGCACATAAACCTTGGCTGTTCGGATTCAGATCTGTTGGACACGCCATTGCCAACATCAGTTTCATCCAGTCATCGACGAAGCCAGCCAACCGATTCCCAGAACGCTGCGATTGCAACATCTGCATCATCGGATTGGATGACAGTAACTGGCGAAACCACTCCGCTTGCGGGCCAGGTTTATTGAAGACTTTATAGTTAACTGGAAAAGCTTGGTAAATTGGGTCAGATACACCTAGTTCGACTGTATTCCGCAATGCTTCGCTGGGCGTACCATGCTTCGGCACAGTGTACAAGAGGCCAATCGTGGTGCCGGCGCCAGAGCATGAAATCACATCAAAGCTCACACCCTGCTGCTCGAACGCAAGCAAAGCTCCCGCCATTAAGGTTGCATTGGGTGCCCCACCACCAAGAATCAGGGCTTTCTTATTCTTACGTTTCACTTGTATATTCATTAACTTGTAGCCTAATCCACGTAATCAGGCATCGAATTTGTTGCAATGCAACATTCTAATATTCACATACAATAAGCGCAATACTAAAATGCCATACCCAACCTTCAACCCGTCAACTTACGCCTTAAACCTTATGCCACTTGACTGTCATAAGCGGTCTGCAGATGCTTAAAGGCTGGAATGGATTTAAAATCCACACTTGACTCATCTGTGAACGATCCCTATGGCTCAAGAAAAAATGCCAGTTACAGTGGCAATCCGGGTTCTACGCCAACATGGCATTGCTTTTACTGATCATCTGTATAGCTATGAAGAACATGGTGGGACGATTGTCTCCAGTCGAGAGCTAGGTGTAGAGGAACACATGGTCATCAAGACATTGATCATGGAGGATGGGCACAAGAAACCGTTGATTGTGCTGATGCATGGCGATCGTGAAGTATCCACCAAAAATCTAGCACGTCTGATTGGGGTTAAGACCATTGTTCCATGCAGGCCTGAAGTAGCAAATCGGCACTCTGGCTACGTAGTAGGTGGAACCTCTCCATTCGGTACCAAGAAAGCCATGCCCGTATTTATGGAACAAACCATTCTAGATTTACCGAAAATCTACCTAAATGGCGGTAAGCGAGGATACTTGATCGGCCTGGATCCCCAAATATTACTTCCCATTCTCAAGCCTGTGTTGGTGAGCATTGCAACCGACTAGTCCTTCAGTCAGTTCAACTAAAGAAGTTGGTAACGTTTAGGATAACTACTTGTCCTCAGGTAGCAAATGACACCAACAACGCAAATTAGTCCGCTCAAATACGTGTTTCAAGTAAAACTGACTACAAGTTTCTATACTGGAAGTTCAGTGAGCCAAGGTGCAACCTAATAGAGCCAGTTCAATATCTGTAATGAGTGGCCATCAATGGGATGAAGCGTGGGGGGAAAACGGGAACGGATGTTTGATACATGAGGGTGTTGAGCAGCACATGCGCCCCGATCGCGGTTGTGCATTAAGGTTTTGAACGGGTACTTAGCGGCTAACAGTATGTTACAAAGTGTCTGAGGCAAAGCATGCCGCCACAGACAATATAAGCGTATGGCAAGGTGGCGTTATAAGTATCAAGATTTTGTTAACCTTTTTTAGTGAAGATTTTGTCTCACCATCTCGACTGAGCCCACATACAAATGGCGGTTTTATGTCAGATCACTTCAATAACCTGCCTACTGGCCTGTTTGACCTATGGCGCGCAATCCCATGCTGATTACAAAATAGGCACTCTCGATTACCCCCCCTATACCTGCCAGCGTGCCGGCCGAATACAGGGAGTGGCCACGGCTTTAGTCCAGCAACTGCTGTTACAGGCCAAGTTGGATGCGCAGATGCAGCTCATGCCATGGAAACGCGTATTGGCTTCTGCTCGTGTTGGTACCGTCGACGCCATCTACCCGGCTTTGAAAACAACAGAACGTGAAAAATACTTGATTTATCTGGATCAACCGCTCTGGGTGGAAAGTGTCGTACTGGTGAGGCTAGATGAAGGACCGAGCCTAGGTGGCGACTTATCCAAGCTCGCAGGAAAAAGTGTATGTACGGCTTTGGGTTTCAGCTTGGGTAGTAAGTTTGATAACGCATTCAACCAATATGGCATCAATAAAATCGAGCAGCCTACATCAACCAGTTGTATGCGTTTACTCATGCAAGGTTTGGTGGAATTTTATGCAACAGATCTACTGACAGCGCAAAACCAGCAGAGCAAGGCAACTTACCGAAACTGGGTGACCATCGACCCGCATGCTATCGATGAAACACCAAGCTATTTGGCAGTATCTCGTCGGAGTCCATTAGCCCAAAAGATGGCTTTGCTGAATCAGCAGATGAATCAACTTCATTTGAGTGGCAACAAAAATAGGTTGGCTCAACAAGCGTTGAATGAATGCGATTGAGTGACCATAACCTCAGTGTTGGTGGTAACCAGGTTGGGATCGACCTTGTCAATGACATCCTAAACTATGGCTTTCGCATGTCTAGCATGTGAGTTTTTGTGTAGGGCAAGCACACTTTCATCAGTGAAAGTATGCTTTTAGCGTAAATCAGCTAGGGATTTTGGGCGCCTTCCCCAACTCGGTGATTCATCGCGAGCCTAATTTTTATGCCAAATAAAAGTTCGATCCCGCCATGGGTGGTAACCACTACCTGCTGAAAGATCATCACAAAGTACCGTACAGTATGATCACTGATCACCATATGTTAAGCCAAGCAGTCACGAACAAAATGAAAGAACCTTGACCGCCTTTCGGCAATGGCAATATCCATGCACATTAGTCTGCTGAACTCAATAGCACCCGAATAGACTACCTTCGCATACAATAATCGGTATGGAATTTCTTTTTCTGATTGGCACCCTTTCATTTACTGTCAGTGGCTATCTTGTCGGCGTCAAGAAACAGTTTGATCTGCTGGGCATTATCATCTTGGCCCTGTTGACGGCAATTGGTGGTGGCATCATTCGCGATATGTTGTTGAATCGCATTCCCAGCTTGTTCATGGATGCCACACCACTATGGAGTGTCTTTGCCGCCTTGGCGATTGCCTGGATGATACGAGCCCACCGGATTACGAGCTTATGGCTGAATCGGTTGTTCATCGTGGCTGATTCCATTGGCTTGGTGGCGTTCAGCATTGCAGGGGCACGTATTGCATTGGATTTTCAACTGGGTAGTTTTGGCACCATCGCCATTGCCTTCATCAATGCTGTCGGTGGCGGACTGATTCGTGACATGTTGGTGAACGATGTCCCGTTCATCCTACATCGTGACTTCTATGGCACGGTTGCTATCCTAGCGGCACTCGGGGTAATGGCGCTCGACCATTTTCAAACGGCAAACTCAACAGGTTTGTACGCAGTATTCCTGACTGGTTTGGTGCTTCGCCTAGTGGCGCATTATCAAGATTTCCAACTGCCACGCCATAGATGATTGCAACGCCTCAGCTACAATGTACCTATATCCATTCATGTAAAACACCCGCATGACCTTCAATGACATGCAACGTTGGCTGACCCAACGACTATCCGGTCCACAGCCCGACCAACTCAATGGCGATAGGCTCGAATCCATTATCACGCCACTGACACCAGCTTCAATTCTCGCACCTATCGTTTTTGATCCTACTAATCCAACCATACTGCTGACACAACGAACTCGTCATTTAAACAAGCATGCTGGCCAAATCAGTTTTCCAGGCGGTCGTGCAGAACCTTCCGATATCAGTCCGGAAGCAACTGCATTGAGAGAAACCCAGGAAGAAATCGGCCTACCCCCCTCCTCGGTGGTCATCGTGGGCAGTCTACCGCAGTACATTACCATTACCGGATTTTTTATCACACCTATCGTAGGTTTAGTCCATCCCGGATTTACCTTACGGGTAGATCAAAATGAAGTTGAAGAAGCGTTTGAAATACCGTTGAACCTCGTGCTGAATCAGCATAACTATCAACGTCATTCCTATAATGTGGAAGGATGTGAAGGCAGCTACCTAGCTATTTCATACGGTGAACGTTTCATATGGGGTGCCACAGCCGCCATGCTAATGTCACTATGCAAATGTATTAAACTGGAAAATGCTGATGAGCAATACTGGCAACATGGCAATTAATCCATTAAACTCGCTGACAAGCCACTCATTTTTGCATATTCGTCATTAACAAGTCGTCTTACCGACACATTTCATGTAGTTAACATTTTCGATAGATCAAATCAGCTTGCCAAAACAACCAATACAAGCTGAAATGAAGCATGGCCAACTAAATAGTTTGCTTATTCGCATGATAAATCTCGAATTGCATCACCAGCAAAACTTTGGCCCCATGCCTAGTCCTCATTCGGTGCACCATGTTGAAATCCAGCCATTGCCAATCAACGACTACGCCCCCGTTTCTTGAATTGCCCAATCCGACCCAACCCTTTGACGATATCTGGCGGCAAATGACACATTACTGGTGGCAAGCTGGACCAGATGAATCATGGTTGGACAGGTGGGAAAACAGTCTGGATGCATCTCGTGACTACTATTTGGCTAGCCTTCAAACCCAGCTCAAACTTGCCAGCGTATCAGACCAACTGGTTGGTAGCACTCGCCAAAGTATGCTGGATTTTCTGAATCAGCTTTCTCAGCAAACTCCTGCCGCCTTGGGAGCACTCTCTCCATTTCAATCAGCCTTGACCATGGGAGGTTGCGCTTATGACTCTATGTCCAAAGCCACACGGCAGGTCAGCAAATTTGCAAATACCAATTTATCTGCGGCGGTAGTAAAAGCAGTCAAGCATAGTTATCGAGAAGCATTGCACTTCGATCCTTCTCATCATCCCCGCCGGAAGCCGTGATATTTATGTGCTATAACCATAAAGCTCGATAGCGGGTTATCCAAGCCAATGAAAACTGCCATTGTTATCAATCTGGATTACGAACGGTTCGGCTATGAGCTGTGCAGCCAATACTGGAATCAAGTGACATCCGTCATGGAAGCATCTGGTTTCATTCTCAATAACCGCATGTTCCTCACCAATTTGTCTCCGGAAGAGGCTTATAACAACGCACGCTGGGTCATCAATCAGATTGATGAACTGACACGACACAATTCGATCAGTCTATCTCAGGCAATTCGGGAATTTTACGGGTTGGATTATACGCAGGTCACCAACCTGTTAACGCCCCCAACCAGTACCATTGCTGTCGAATTCATCGACAATGAGTTTGTTTCTCAGTCCGTCAATTAGCTTGGCTAACAAAATTCAGCAAAGTGGCTGAGGCAAGGCGCACGGGTATGGCCAAGTGACACAATGCAGCATCCGGATTCTTGTTAGTCACACTTAAACTCTCGCCCGGCCATGTCGCTGGGTAATCCATCAGCCCCAGCGCTTGATCAAACGATTCCCGATATCGATGTGATCGAGCACTCTTGCCACGACAAAATCAATCAAATCCTGCACAGTCTGAGGGTGGTGATAGAAGCCTGGGTTAGGCGGCAGAATCACAGCTCCCGCCTTGGCCAGCTTTAGCATATTCTCCAGATGGATGACAGAGAAAGGTGCCTCACGCGGAACAATGATCAGCTTCCGCTGTTCTTTCAGCGTTACATCTGCTGCTCGCTCAATCAGATTGTCGCTCATCCCTGCTGCAATCGCCGCCAATGTCCCCATGGTACATGGGCAGATAACCATTGCATCGGGAGGATTGGAGCCAGAAGCAACCGGTGCAAACCATTCCTCCCGGCCAAATACCCGAACCTTGCCAGGCAATACTGCAAACTGCGCACTTAGCACCGCTTCCACTTCTGCAGCCCGAGTGGGCAATGCCCAATCCATCTCTTGTCGTGCCACTATTTGAGCCACTTGTGAATACAGCAACCAGACTTCCACGCCGCTCGCCAATAAACATTGCAGTAACCGGATTCCATAAGGCATGCCAGATGCCCCGGTGAGAGCCAAAGCGACAGTTTTGCCAACTACCTGATCGACATCAGGGTGTTGTGCCAGCATGGTTTGATACTGGAGATCCATGGACTGATTTCTCAATTTGGGGGAACAGCATCCGGCTTGATACTGGCTGGCAAGGAATCCATTAGCTCTTTTTCCAGCATCGGTTCTAGTTTCGGCACAGCCACCGACTTAACACTTGGCGACAACAGACGTTTTTGACCAATCATCCGGCAAAGTACCGTCTCCAGCTGATCGGCTAGGGAATCGGGAACAATGAGTGAAGCCTCTTTATCTGCCGAGCCGGCGTGATCAACTTGCAATCCAACCCGATCAAACAGCATCCAGTTTAAAGTCAGCAAAGTATGCTGAGCACAGTCAATCCGCTCTCTGAACAAGCCACTACTGACAACTCCCTGTCGTATTGTCTGGGGGCTACTGAATACTACCTTTCGCCAGTAGGTAATATATGTGCTGTCAATCAGTACCTTTGACTGATCGATACTGTGCAAATGACTGTCATTCAGACGCAATGCTTGCCAATCAGCCCCCCATGACAAAGCTGGCAAGAACAAACATAAAAGGCGGTACCATTTCATTGCGACGTTTCATTCAATAGTCGGGCTACGATCAAACCATTTATCAAGCCAAATAAACTGGCCGTAATCACAAAACCAGGTGCCAGCATGACCACTGCCCGGTGTGGAAGCAACCAAGCATAAGCCACTAACAACTGCCCTGTGGTATGTGCAAATGCTGCACACAGACTTTGGCTCACCGGCCCAAACCATTCACGCGGCAACAAACAAGTCAACCGCAATACTGCCAGACAGGAGAAACCGCCAGCCAAACTAAGAAAAAAGCCAGGGGTCAGAAAACTACCAAACAACAATGCCGCCCCAAGGATACGTAATATGGCGACCCAAGCAGCTGTTTGCCAATCAAATCGGTATAACACATACAGCGTCACAATATTGGCCAAGCCCGGCTTGACGCCGGGGATGGGGGAAGGCAAGGCATTTTCGATCATGGCCAACATGATACCGGTAGCTGCCATACTGGCCAGCAACCGATCACGTGAGGTTACAACCAATTTAGTAGCTGAGGGAATCATAACGCCGACGTGGCCCGGACAATTCAACACTGGTTTGGTTTGGTAGGCACAAAGCTATCTGTCCTGCTCGTGACAGCCAACCCTGCAGTACACAATATTGACGTGGGCTGGGATCACGTTGCACACGAGCTTGACCAGCACGAACCTCAATAACTGTCTCACCTAACGGCCCCATGGCAGAGATAACGTGATCCTGATTTAAAGGAAGTTCTGCAACCAACTGGCCTGACGCCCGGACCAGGGCACGATCAGGCACTTCACGAAACCAGCACCAACGCGCACATGCAATGCATACCAATATTGCCAACAGAATGATCAACCAATCACCAGGGCGAACCAAGACGCCCCAGCGCATTTACGCAAGTTCACGATGACGAACGATTACTTGTTGTTCATTGCTGAAACGCTTACCCAGTTGCTCTGCAAAATAAACAGAACGGTGCTGACCACCTGTACACCCAATCGCCACGGTCAGATAGCTGCGGTTATCACGAACAAAACTAGGCAACCAACGTGCAATGTAACTCTCGATATCGTCATACATTGCACACACTTCAGTCTGTGCCTTGAGAAAATCGACCACAGGCTGATCACGACCAGTCAAAGGTTTGAGATCAGGTACATAATGTGGATTAGGGAGGCTGCGTACATCGAAGACCAGATCAGCATCCAACGGAATGCCATGCTTGAAGCCAAATGATTCGACAATCAGGGTTAGACGTGACTGATCCATATCAACCACAGTCTTGACCCAGTTACGCAAGGTATTGGAGTTCAGATCAGAAGTGTCGATACGATGCGCGAAATCCCCCACGCTCGCCAGCATTTCCCGTTCCAGCGCAATTGCTTCGGTAACGGTCAGCGAAGACATTGCCAGTGGATGCCGGCGGCGGGTTTCAGAGAAGCGCTTGACCAATGTCTCGGTTTTCGCTTCCAAGAACAACAATCGTACGTCCACCCCTTGTGCACGTAATGCATCCAATTGCTGTGGAACGGCATCAATGCTTGGGCCGCCACGCACATCCACACTGATCGCCAACTTGTCGTGGCCATCTGCTTGAAGGTAGCTAGCAATCTGTGGAAGAAACGGTGTGGGCAGGTTGTCAATACAGTAGAACCCGCCATCCTCCAGCACCTTGAGTGCCACACTTTTCCCAGAGCCGGACAATCCACTAATAATGATGAGTTGCATCGATGTCTCTATGATGAATCAACGATAGACCAATGTTTGAGCATGCCTGAAAGCGTACGTTCCCGCTACCGTAAGCGAAAGACAAATTAGTCGACCATGCTGGAAAGACGATGGTTACACAGCAAATCTGATATGCAACACCTTGTTTGACTATACCTAAAACAATACCAAGGTTCGGCGATAACGTCAGGAACGAATTTGGATATCGTCGTAGCTGACAACAATCGCAGCTTATCTGATGTAACTCACAGGAAATCTTGCGATCAGTTCATGCCCTCGCCAGATTCCATATAACGTTGCTGGCGCTCAATGAATTCCTTGGTACTATCCAAGCCGCGTAATTGCAGAATGTAGTTACGGACCGCCGCCTCTACCAACACCGCCAAGTTACGCCCCGCAGCCACCGGCAAGACAACACGCCTGACTGGAACACCCAAGACATCCTGAGTCGCTTCATGAGAGGCCAGTCGATCTAGCATCGCCATGTTTTCCGGGTTGGCTTTTTGCAAGTGAATCATTAGCTTCAAGGTCTTTTTCGGTCGGACCGCGGTCTCGCCAAAAATTGCTTTGATATTGAGGATACCTAAACCGCGAACTTCCAGAAAATCGCGCAACATAGGTGGACAACGGCCCTCTAGAATCTCCGGCGCCACTCGGAATACTTCGACCGCATCATCTGCCACCAAACCATGTCCACGCGATATCAATTCCAGCGCCAATTCAGACTTACCCATTGCGGAATCCCCTGTGATCAGCACCCCCACTTCCAATACGTCCAGAAACACCCCATGTAATACCGTGGATACCGCCAACGCTTTTGACAGATAAAAGCGCAGCACATCCATCAGGTATGGACTTTTTTCTGGTGAGCTGAACAATGGCACTGATGACGCTTCACAGGCATCAATCAGAACCTGCGGAACCTGTTCGTCATTGGCAACAATCATGGCTGCCATTTGATTGGAAAACAAATGGGCAATGGATGTACGGGATGTATTGTCATCCAGCGTATGCAAATACTCCATTTCTGCCAAGCCAAGTACCTGTACACGGTTGGGATGTACGAAATTAAGATGCCCCACCAATGCCAAAGTGGGCTTTTGCACAATATCGTTGGTCAGCAGATTACCCGCGCCTGATTTACCTGCAACCCAGGTCAGGTGCAGTTTCTTGGCATTGTCATCAAATAACTGCTGAACACTAATTTGGGGCATAAGGTTGCCATTCCATGATCAGACGATAGGCTTCCTGCGCATCATGCGCTTGTTCCAGTGTCTCGCGAAACTGTTTATGGCTGAACATGTCTGCAAGTTCGGACAACAATTGAAGGTGCAGATCTGTCGCCGATTCCGGTACGAGCCACACAAACAACAAGCCAACAGGCTTGCCATCTGGAGCATCGAAAGGAATGGGTTGTTTAAGCTTAACAAATGCACCGACAGCTTCGCGGAGGCCCTTGATCCGCCCATGTGGTACGGCCACACCATGGCCAAGCCCTGTCGAGCCAAGCTTCTCGCGCGCAAACAGTGCATCAAACACCGTGCTGCGGCCAATATTGTTGTTATTTTCGAACAACAGTCCAACCTGTTCGAAAACCCGTTTTTTGCTTCCCACATCCAAGTCGAAAAACACGTTTTCGGCTAGCAGAATTTTTTTGATCAGTTGTGTCATACACGCCGCCTGAGTACGGCCTTGTTCAAACGCGGCTATTGTATTCTCGTCTTGCCGCCGTTGCCATTGCTGATATCAAATCGGACAACATCCCTGAGAAGAAAAAGGGCGCGATGCGCCCTTTCCTACCAGCTGCAATCCCAATGGGGGAATAACAGGTACTACCCGCGCGGCAATCAGTGCCGCCACCTCCATCACATCAGGACGCAGCTTCCCCAGGAACGGCCTGATACTTCAACGCACCATCGTGGCGACGTTCCTGATACTTTTCCTTATGCCTGAGAACCTGGCGATCAAGTTTATCGATCAGTGCATCAATTGCAGCATACATGTCCTCATCAATCGCTTCGACATGGATGTCCTTCCCTCGCAGATGGACGTTCGCCTCAATCTTTTGCTGCAGCTTGTCAACAGACAGGATCACGTTTACATCAATCACGTGATCAAAATGCCGCGTCACACGATCCAGCTTCGAAATCACATACTCACGGATCGCGGGAGTGATTTCAAGGTGATGCCCACTGAGGTTGAGATTCATATGGTTCTCCTTACATCGTTTATAGGGACTTGCGCTGGTTAACCGGTGGAATCTGCATTGCTTCGCGATACTTGGCGACGGTACGACGAGCCACATTGATGCCCTGCTTGGCCAACACCTCTGAAATAGCACTGTCAGACAAGGGTTTTTTCGCATCCTCATTGCCGACCAATTGCTTGATCAACGCTTTGATGGCAATGGCTGAACACTCTCCGCCCGCCTCTGTCTCTACATGACTGCCGAAGAAGTACTTTAGTTCAAAAATACCACGTGGCGTGAACATGAATTTTTGTGTGGTGACGCGTGAAATAGTCGATTCATGTAGATCAAGCACCTCAGCAATATCACGCAACACCAGTGGCCGCATGGCCACTTCACCATGCTCAAAAAAACGATACTGACGATCAACAATCGCCTGTGACACCCGCAAAATGGTATCAAAACGTTGCTCTACGTTCTTAATCAACCATTTCGCCTCTTGCAGTTGCATTGCCAATTGTGACCCACCATTTTCACGATGTTGTTGCAAAATGTTGGCATACATTCGATTAACCCGCAGGCGTGGCATTGCGGCCGAATTGAGGCTAGCCACCCAAGCACCTTTGACCTGTTTGACCACCACATCAGGAACAATATAGCGATTGTCGCTTTGAGCAAATTCAGCGCCAGGGCGAGGATTCAGGCTACGAATCAGATATTGTGCGCTTCGTAGGGCCTCTTCGTCGCAACCCAACAGCTTTTTCAAGCGTGCATAATCTTTCCCTGCCAACAAATCCAGATGGCGTTCACAAATCTGCCTGGCCAGACGGACAGTCGGCGTTGTTGGCATCGGTGCCATCTGCAACATCAGGCATTCGCTGATCGTACGTGCACCAATGCCAATAGGCTCAAGGTTTTGCAGATAGCACAATGCAATCCGCAATTCCTCCATCTCGACTTCCAGCTCCTCTGGCAGGGTTTCCAGCACTTCATCCAACGAAATCGACAACAAGCCATCATCACCCAGATTGTCGATCAGAATCGATACCAGCGCATGATCTCGGGTCTCCAGCGGCAACAAACGCAACTGATCTTCCAAATGATCCCGCAGCGTAGGGATTTCAGCGGTCTGCTGCGAATAGTCACTGTCATCGTCGTCATCACGTGGCGTATTGCTATAATTGATCTCGCCCCAATCATCAGACGCAAACTCGTCTGATGCACTTCGTTCTTCCGTTGGCGCGGTTTCGTTTTGCACTTCAGTACGGGAATCTCCGTTACTGAAATCTGACGCCTCGCCAGGCATATGCATTTCAGGCTCATCGGCCCGCTCAAGCATAGGGTTTTCTTGCAGGAAGCGTTCAATTTCCTGATTGAGATCCAACGTTGAGAGCTGCAGCAGCTTGATTGACTGCTGCAACTGTGGCGTGAGCGCCAGATGTTGGGTGAGCTTGAGCTGGAGTGATTGCTTCATAGATGTAGTCGGCGTGAACCTTGCGGCCTACGCTGTTTCCGCCCGAGCCTGACTGCGGCTAGAGCCGGAAGTGTTCTCCCAAGTAGACCTTCCTCACGCTTTCATTATAAACAATTTCATCTGGATGGCCTGCGGCAAGTACCGATCCTTCGTTGATAATGTAAGCCCGATCACAAATCCCCAATGTTTCCCGTACGTTATGATCAGTAATCAATACTCCAATACCACGTGTTTTCAGGAAACGAATGATTTTCTGGATATCCAGCACCGCAATCGGATCCACCCCTGCAAACGGCTCATCCAACAAGATGAACCGTGGATTGTTGGCCAGTGCTCGCGCGATCTCAACTCGACGACGCTCTCCACCAGAGAGACTGATGGCAGCCGCATCGCGTAAGTGTGCAATATGCAGATCATGCATCAAATCATCCAGCTTTGCAGCGATTTCAGTCTTACTACCACCATGCAGTTCAAGAATGGCCTGAATGTTCTGTGCCACGGTCATTTTGCGAAAGATCGAGGCTTCTTGCGGCAAATAAGACAACCCCATGCGTGCCCGGCGATGGATCGGTAAATGGGTGATGTCCTTGCTATCCAGCTCAATCGTTCCGCCATCAGCGGGGACCAGACCGACGATCATGTAAAAACTAGTGGTCTTACCCGCACCATTTGGGCCAAGCAAGCCAACCACCTCACCACTATCGATAGACAATGAAACGTCCCGTACAACTGTACGCGACTTATAAACTTTCTTCAGTGAATTGACGACCAGATGACTCAATTATTCCTCACGTGGTTTGCTGATACTGGATGAGGGCTTGAGCGGTGTCACCTGTTGGGTATCAGCCGGCTTGGCCGCATCCTTGCCATCTTTTTGCGGTTGGGGTTGCAACACCATGCGCACACGGCCAGTCGGTGCGGTCTTGGTGCCAGCTTCCGGGCCGACCTTGAAATTCCCGTTGAGCTGGTCATAGAAGATGTAGTCACCACGGACTTCATCTGTTCCGCGCTTCAAACGGGCTTTGCCAAACAACTGCAGTTGACCGAGTTTACCGTTGTATTCCATCCGTTCCGCCTGGCCTTCGATAAAATCGTCGGCATCGTCACGCTTTTCTCGATAGGTTAGCGGACGGCCATTAGCAGTGGCATGATAATTACCCTCCACATCCTGCTTGATGATGGCCTTATCAGCACGCATCAACAATGTACCTTGCGTGATAACAACGTTTCCTTCATAGGTACTGACCTTGGTTTTTTCCTCTCCGAACCAGGAGTCGGCTTCAACGTTGATCGGTTTTGCTCGGTCGGCGCGTTCTGCCAGGGCGCCAGTGTGAATGGTAACCAACAGGCAGCAGGCCAGTATTTTAGACAGGAGGTTTGACATAGGTCGCTCTCACTCTGGATTTCAATTTAATCGTACCGTTGTTGCGATCGAGATCCATACCAACTGCGGTGACATGCATGTAGTCGTCACGAATCTCAACAGCCTGATCAGTGGTCGACAGCCCCTTCTTTGGCCATACCCATAGCTTGCTGGTAATCAGATGCAGCGCTGAGCGCTGTGCATCCGGGTTGCGTTTCAAATGGGTGACACCGTTGAAATAAAAGGTTTCATCGTTATGGCTCATACGTACGTCTTCAGCCACGATACGCATTGGAGCCTGATTTGGTGTCAGATCAGTCATTTCGACCGTGAACAGATCGGTATAGTTGCCCTGCTGATAGTGCTGCATTTTGGCTGCTGTCACCAGATACTGTGCAACGCCATGTTCGCCGGTCTGCGTCGCGTGAAAGCGCTCCATGGTGACATCAGGCTTGCCGCCAGTATTGGCTTCACGGGTTGCATCAGGCAAGCGGCTGAGTCGATCGAGCCAAAATGTACCAGCCGCCAATGCAGCAGCAACCATCAACGGGGCCAGCAGGCCTGAACGATCCAGATTCATACCAAGTACGGCGCCAGTTGCTCGTCCAATGTCCCTTGAGCTTGCATCAGCAGTTCGCAAACCTCACGTACCGCGCCTTCCCCCCCTTTATTTTCAGTAACATAGTGAGCATGGCGCTTTACAAAAGTTGGCGCTGCCGGCACGGTAAAGGCTAAACCACTGCGTCGCATGACTGGTAGATCAATAACGTCATCTCCCATATACGCCGTTTGCTCAGCCTGTAAACCCAGTTTGCCCAATAAATCATGAAAGGCATCCAGCTTGTTTTCCACCCCCTGGTACAAGTGGGTAATGCCAAGATTACGTGCGCGCAGCGCCACTAGATTCGAAGTCCGGCCAGTGATAATTGCCAATTCGACACCACTCAGCCGCAACATTTTCATGCCGTGGCCATCCAGCGTGTTGAACGCTTTGATCTCTTCGCCTGAATCGGAGAGATACAGTTTGCCATCAGTCAGCACGCCATCTACATCAAATATCATGAGGCGGATCGATACCGCCCGGTCATAGACTGCTTGCATGTTGTTCCTTAAACGACGCCGGCGCGCAGCAGATCCTGCATATTGAATGCGCCGACGAGATGATCGGATGCATCAACTACCAGTAATCCGGTAATCTTGTAGGTCTGCATCATTTGCACGGCTTCAGCCGCCAGTTTATCCGGGTTGATACGGCGTGGGTTAGATGACATCACCTGATTGACTGGTGTTGACTTGAGATCGATATCGCGATTGAGTACGCGGCGCAGGTCGCCATCAGTAAAAACACCCACCACACGGTTGTCACCATCTACCACGGCCGCCAATCCCAAGCCGGATTGAGACATCACCAGCAGGGCATCCCGTAACAGGGTATTCACATGAACAACCGGCAGCTCATCACCGCTGTGCATGATATCTCGTACATGTATCAGCAAACGGCGTCCCAGCGTCCCGCCCGGGTGAGACATGGCAAAGTCGTCGGACCCAAATCCCCGCAGATCCAATAACACCACGGCCAGAGCATCCCCCATGGCCAATTGGGCTGACGTACTGGCAGTAGGAGCAAGATTGAGGGTACAAGCTTCTTTTTCAACACCCGCATCCAGCACCACATCCGCTTGGCGCGCCAGGGTAGACTGCAGATTGCCAGTAATGGCGACCAACGGTACACCACGGCGCTTGATTGGATTGAGCAAAGCAACCAGCTCGTCACTTTCTCCCGAATTGGACAATGCCAATACCACGTCATGATCGGTAATCATACCCAAGTCGCCGTGCGCGGCTTCCCCCGGGTGCATAAAAAAAGCAGGTGTCCCCGTGCTGGCCAGTGTAGCGGCAATTTTACGACCAATGTGGCCGGATTTACCCATGCCACTGACCACAACACGCCCTTTACAGGCGAGAATCAATTCGACGGCTCGGGCAAAGCCCTGATCCAGCCTTGATACCATTGCATGAATGGCATCCGCTTCGATTTCCAGCACTTCTTTGGCGAGCGTCAATACTTTGGCGATTTCGGTATTCGTCTGTGTCATGGGGCGGAAGTATAAAAGGTTATAATCAATCGGACAAAGAACCGTGGCGATCACGGCCCCATAAACAACGAGTACATGCATGCACGGAGCCCTGCCCGCTACCCTGATCCTGCTCGCCGCATCCGTTCTGGCGGTTGCTGCCTGCCGGCAACTCAAACTCCCTGCCCTGCTGGGCTATCTGCTGGTAGGAATCATCATCGGACCCAATGCGCTGGCCTTGTTGGAAGATAGCGCCGATACAGCCTACCTCGCCGAATTCGGCATTGTGTTCCTGATGTTCAGTATTGGCCTGGAATTCAGCCTGCCCAAATTAAAAGCTTTACGACGGGCCGTATTTGGTCTGGGAATGGGGCAGGTTGCCATCACGATTGTGCTGGCATTACCGATGGCTCTGTTCGATTACTTGTCTTGGCCTGCCAGTGTTGCATTGGGTGGCATTTTGGCAATGAGTTCCACGGCAATTGTCAGTACCATTCTAAATGAGCGACTGGAGTTGACCACTGCGCATGGCCAACAGGCTATCGGCGTATTGCTATTTCAGGACTTGGCTGTCGTCCCCTTACTCATTCTGATTCCAGCATTAGCGAATCCCGCTGGTGGTGTCGTACAGGCATTGGGTTGGGCGGCATTGAAGGCGGTCGCTGTCTTGACGATTCTGTTGTACTTTGGCCCACGCATTTTGCGGCCATGGTTTCACATTGTTGCCAAGCAGCACTCCAAAGAACTCTTCATCGTCAACCTGTTATTGTTTTCACTTGGTACCGCCTACCTCACCTCGTTAACGGGCTTATCTCTGGCGCTAGGTGCCTTTCTGGCTGGCATGCTGATCGCGGAAACCGAATACCGCTATCAGGTCGAGGAAGATATTCAGCCCTTTCGCGATGTTTTACTGGGCTTGTTCTTCGTCACTGTCGGTATGCGATTGGATATGGGTGCGCTGGGTGATAACGTGCCATTATTACTGATTTTTCTGGCGCTACTGATCCCACTGAAAGCATTGCTGATTTTCAGTATCAGCCGCGCAATCGGCACATCTTCAGCAACAGCCTGGCGTACTGGCTTGTTACTCGCCCAGGCAGGGGAATTCGGTTTCGTGCTGATATCGCTCGCCCACGAACATTTGTTGCTGCCTCGCGAACTGGAACAACCTCTACTCGCAGCCGTGTTGCTGTCCATGCTGATTGCACCATTCTTGATCCAGAAACGGGATTGGTTAGTGCGCCGATTTGTCAGCTCGGAATGGTTGAATGAATCGGTCGCACTGACGCAAATTGCCGTACAGGCAATGATGACACGAAATCATGTGGTGATCTGCGGCTACGGACGCAGCGGTCAGAATCTGGCACGGTTGCTAGACCAGGAAAATATCGGATTCTATGCATTGGATCTTGATCCAGAACGGGTACAAGAAGCCTCGACAGCTGGCCATAATGTCTCGTTTGGTGACGCCAGCAAGCGTGAGGTGCTGATGGCAGCCGGCCTGTCACGAGCACGGGCCGTCGTTGTCACGTTCGCCGATACACACATGGCAATGCGAATTCTGAGTCATGTCCAAGCATTGCGGCCTGACGTACCGATCATTGTTCGCACCTTGGATGAAACCGATGTGGACAAACTGAAGGAAGCGGGGGCTGTTGAGGTTGTATCGGAAGTCATGGAAGGCAGCCTGATGCTGGCATCACACACCCTGATGATGTTGGGTACGCCGTTGAGCCGTGTATTGGCGCGTATCCGTCAGGTGCGTGAAGAACGTTATGACCTGTTCCGAGGTTTCTTTCACGGTGCCACCGACAATCTAGGTGACCCCAATGAGCAGGCTCAGCCTCGACTGCATAGTGTCATGATCACTGACACCGCAACCGCCATTGGTAAAAAGCTGGGTGAATTGCAATTGGATGATCTGGTCGAAATCAAGACCATCAAACGTCGTAATGTCCGGTCACTGAAACCCACACCGGATCTGGAGATTCTGGTTGGTGACGTACTGGTACTCTTAGGCAGACCCGAAGAGTTGGCCAAAGCCGAATACAGGCTGTTGACGGGCTAACAACCTGTCAATCACCTACCCATACAACTACAGCATATAAGCCATTCAAATACAAACAGGGCAGGTGTTCCTGCCCTGTTTACATATTGCCTTTACACACTTCTTTTCTTATTTCGGGAAGGCATAAGTCAAGGTGTAATTGCCAGTACCAGAATAAGACTTCACCTCGATATAGTAATCTCCAGCAGTACCGTTGTAGTTGATATTTTCCGTTGAGGTCGGACCGGTTGCGTTTGCCACCACGGCCCAGGCCCTTCCGTTCCATTTATACAAGGCCAGCTCGAAGTCGGCATTGGATGGCCCGGTCAAACCAAGTTTGAACACCCCGCCGTTCGCGCTGCGATACACTTGCTGCGGATGATTGTTCCAGCCTCCGGAGTGACTCAAAGTACCTGTCAAACGGACTTCACCGTTCCCCGCATCAGGTTTGTAGTACTGACCAAAAACAGTTTTAATGCGATTCTCGTTGACAGCATGCCAAGGCTGCCCCAACGAACGCATTTTAGAATTTTCAGTTGGCCGATACATACCGGATTCACAGTAACGGCCACCACTAAACAACCCTACGGTCCCATTCGATACTGAACCCGCACGTGTTGGCACACTGACATTACCCGGAATCAAACTACCCCACTTGATGTAGGAACGATTGGTCTGCAAAGTTGCATTGGCTTCGCTTGGCTCGCGACTGCGGTCGCAAGTGCCATAGTCATATTCATCTGCCAGCTTGAAAGCAGTGTGGCCGATTTCATGCAACGCCAGCTCAATTGCTGAAGCATCGGTGGTCAACGTCGCAATTGGCCCGCCGCCACCGCCATAGCGGGTGGAATTTGCCACAGCGACGATCAGGTCACGTCCGTCTGGGCTGGTGATCGGATCAACAACCTGATGTACACGGTTATAATCGACACATGCCAAACGGGCGGTGTTGAAGCAACCCAGCGTCATGCCATACACCGTATTACGCTGAATACCACGATCCACTTCACTCACCCCAGACTGGGCACTAGGCATATCTACCCGGCGAATATTGATACCCTGGCGATGAGCAGCAAACATTGGGTCGGCCATGATGCCATCGGCAATCATCTTAGCGACCTGAGCCCATTTCCCTTGCTCGGCCGTAGTATAGCCATCCCCTACCAGTACAATATCCATCCGATTGGCAGAAGGACCGGTATTGAGCAGCATGGTGGATGTGGCACCGGCAAATGCTTGGCGTTTCAGAAGGCTGGATTCGGTTTTGCGAAGTGCCTGATCAATAGTTTGTCGGTCGAACGAGAATGCACTGCGTTCCGCCATAAAGCCGTTACGGCTGGCAGATGGTTGCAGGATTTCCACTCGATTCAGATTGGCGTGATCTGGTACGCGCACTTCAAACTGCGACAACGGCAATTTGATCTTTTTTACCTGTTCAATTTCACCCGTTTTGGGGTCAAACGACTCTGCATGCAGTACACCTGGGTTACGTATTGCCGTACGGAACAGCTCACGGCCACGGCGATCACGACCAACAACGATCAGATCGTTCTCATCGGCTTCTGTTGACAAGGCCTGATGGGCAAATGCACCTTTCTCGGCATTCACCAACTCAAAATCAGCTGCTGCACCACTCTCCTGTTGCTGAATCTGCAGCAACAGGTTGTCTGCCATTACTTGCCCACATGCAAGTAGTGTTGCGGCAACCATCAATTTGGGGATGAATTTCATGTCTTAGCCTCCAGTACCTGTTCTTATGATGAGAGACATCAATAAATGCTGACGTCATTTTTAATCCGACGTCATAATGCACATGATTCCAAATACTGTCAAACATTAATGCGCACATCCGAATTAATTTCTTTTCGGAAATTCGAAAAGTCTTACTTACTGCTTATTTTTAAAACAAAATTGATCCGAGCGACAAAATTTGGCAGATACAAAATCCGCTGCGCCAGAAAACGGATACCAGGACTGACAGACAATAAAAAGCCGGGGGTACCCCGGCCTGTTTGCAGCATCAAGCAGTTGAATTACGGCAGTAATCTGATAGCCACGGTGGCATTCCCTGCCAAACCAAAGCAATCGATACTGGGCTGAGGTGCAGCCAACGTGCCATAGGCATTGCTGCTGGAACGCACGATGCCACCATCCGCCTTACCATCATCGATTTGCCTATCCAGTGCACAGATGTAACGCACATCCACGTTGGCAGGAGCCCCACCAGCGGTGGTTGCTGCCATCAGATAAGTCGTGTTGGCCACCCGGCGCTGGGCAGCATTGGCCCCCGTCTGCAGTACCCAGAATCCATTCCATATGGTCTTGGTATCGGCCTCGGTCATTGCATTGGTATTGGTCAACAGACGCAATGCAGCTGTTCCTTCATTGCCGCTGGCAATCAGTCCATCGCGAGCCCCGCCAGCCGCACAGGTCGTGCCGGTAAAGGTTGCAGCTGCTTCGGTTCCGGTACATCCATCACCTGGCAGCGAACCATATTTCTCCTGATAACTATTAATGGCCGCCTGGAATTTATTGACTGCCGCAGCCGCATTCTTGACCCGGGCTCCATCGATCAGATCACGCCCCTTGAAAGCCAAGCCAAGAATCAGACCGATTACAACCAACACAATAGAAAGCTCGACTAATGTGAAACCTTGTTGCTTCGCTTGCATGTTTGGGCTCCTTGCCGACAAATGACATCGTCTGGTAATCATGCAAAGGGTGTGCCATCCCATCCACGATCAAGTCATGCTGCCTGCACATGTGGTAGGCAAGGAATCACCTGTTCAGATGATGGCATGGATAGCATGCGTTTCGTTCAAGACCCTGTCGGCATCAAGACAACCCTGTCATGAACTCGACAGGCTCTATGTCGAAAACCCGACGCCGTCTACTATAGTTCAGGCATCCTATCCCTGAGCCTGACCCACATGGCCTTGCGCAACCAGGTTGAGCAGGTGCCGGTTTCATGGCTGACCTTGGCCATGTTGCTGCCACTGCATATGGCAATATGCTGGGTATCGGCACCACCATCACGCTTCGCGCTCCTGCTGATCCACGTTGGCCTGTTTGTACTCTGGCAACCCATACTTGAACGCCAACGACGTATTCCGTTGGGGCAGGCAGGTATCGTACTGTTAGCTTGGCTGACCGTGACCTATCTTGCATTGTGGTGGTCATTGATGGCTTGGCTGTCCGTGCTGATTGGCGTAGTTGCCAGTCACGAGGTAAAGCGACATGGCGTCTTGCTGCATTTGGGCTTGGTTGTCTATTTGCTACTAGCTCTGTTCCTGATTGCACTGCCCCAGGCGATTCAAGTTCCATTGCCAGTATGGTTGCAGCTGACATTCAGTTGGGCCTCTCCACCAGTGTTAATGGTTGCTGCCTGGCTGGGTCAAGATGATCGCCGCCATGGCCAACGTGCGTTGGACTTGATCTACGGTGTACTCATCACGCTGCTGACCCTATTGATCGCGATGTCTACTGTAGTCTGGAGTCTGCAAGCTGGCATCGCTTATCTGGAGGCACTGGGCTATACCCTGTTGGTTGCAGCTGGGGGCACTTATGTCCTGTCGCGCATCTGGTCTGAAAGCCTGAGTCGGTATCGATTTGGTGTGCTGTTTTCACGCTACATGATCAGCCTAGGGACGCCTTTCGAGGACTGGGTCGGCAAAGTTGCACTGCTTTATCGTGATGCAACGGATTTACCACACTTTGCCCAAACCGCCATTAATGAGGTAGCCAAACTTCCCTGGATGATTGGTGGCGAATGGCAATGGGATGGATTGTCTGGGCAATTCGGCCAACATAGTCGCCATGCACTGGCAATCCATAATGCCGGCTTGGATCTCACCTTCTACACCCGACATTCCGCGGCGCCCGCACTGGTACTACACTGCAAGCTGATTACGTTGATCCTTGCTGAATACGGGTTGGCCAAGCAACGTGAACAGGCCATGCGTACCCATGCTTTGAACCAGGCGATTGCCGAGACAGGGGCACGGCTGACGCATGATGTGAAGAATCTCTTGCAGATCCTGCAAGGCTTGTGTGCCGCCATTGATACCGCCACACCTGACGATGCAGAAGCTTTGCAACGTTTGATCCAGCGACAGTTGCCTGCCATCTCGCTGCGGCTGGAATCAACTTTGGTGAAATTGCGCTCGCCCGCTGCCATGGACAGCCCACTATCGCCTGCCAATGACTGGTGGATGGCCCTGCAGACACGCTATGCCAACCAGCCAATCCAATTCGAAGGCAAACGCTTGCGCGATCAGGATGTAGTGCCAGGCGAAATGATGGATTCCATACTGGATAACCTGTTGCGCAATGCGCTGGAAAAACAACAGTGGCAGCAGGGCATAACCATTACTGTTACATTGGCTTGGCTGAATGGGGTCACTGTTACCGTCGTAGACAATGGCTCAGCCGTTCCGGCAGAAATTGCCAAGCAACTGTTGCATAACCCGGTTCAGTCCACTTCAGGTGGGATGGGTGTCGGCCTATGGCAGGCAAGCCAGCTGGCGAGTCAGTACCAATTTGGGTTGAGCCTGACTCAGAACCGGCCGGGACAAGTCTGCTTCACGCTGCAACAGCAAATCGTTTAACGCTGTTAAAAACTCGGCGATGTGTTTCTGATCAGGCCTGAAAACGAAGGCCGTGCAGGTATGACATGTTTGCGAAACAAAAGCGTTTTGTCAGCGCTGCTTGGTATCCATTCCTGCTGTTCATAGCCACATTCAAGGCAATTTGCCAGCCTGAACCATTTTCGCCATCAGGGTCGGTGTGGCCATCCAGCGAATGATATGGTCGAAGTCGTCATCGGCCGTCGTCTGGCTGACAAAGCTACGGTCACCATCTGCATTCTCGATCACCCGGGGATCGGTGCCGGCCGCGATCTGCGAACCGTCGGACATGAATGCCCCCTGACCGCGCTTGCCATGTGACAAGATCAGCATTGGCGCGCCTAGCACCTGGCGGTTCGTGTTGATTTGCGGTAGACGTGTATAGACGTCGATCCTACCTGTGCTGTTCAGCGTAAATTTTGGCGTTTTGCTTGCCTGTGCATCGAAGTCGAGGGCAATCGCATAGGTCATGCGATGCCCCCAGGCATCATTCTCCGGCAAACCCAGCGTCACCCAGGGTAGCACGCCGACCGCTACGCTCCCGGGCCCAAAAACACAATTGGCCGGTGCCACACCGGCCCCATTGCTGCCGGTGGCAATGGTGCCCACCGCAGGGCATGGCAAACCACCGTTGGCCATAGCGTAACCTGCCAGGGCTTCCAACGCGGCATCCAATGTCAATCGCGATTCGTTTACCCTTCGGGCTTCCTGCTGTGCGGAAAGTGGCCCCATGACGCCCGCCATGATCAATCCCAGCACCAGCAATACAACCACCAGCTCAACCAGTGAAAAACCACAACTGGCACCAGGTGTTTCAGAATAAATGGGCCTTGATTTCATAGGTCAACACACTCCTTGCCGGGTCACATTCCCACGACCACCTTGACGTTGAATTGTCCAAGTGGCGTTGCATCGGGCAAAAGTTAGAGTGATGGTATCGCCAGTAGCCGCGTAATGGGTAACCGATCCCCAGTTATTCCAGTCGTTATCGACAAACCACGGGGTACCAATGCTGGGTGGCGTAACAGGATAGCCTGCACTATAGGCCGCATCAGCTGCCAAGCGGATTTCGGCCGCCACTCGCGTCAATGCATAAGTCATCCACTCTTTAGCCGTGACATAGACAATGCGATCATTGAACACGACATCCCCCGCTGTATTGCGTTGAATACCCGCCAAGGTGAATCGCCCGCTCAGGTCGGTATGGTCAGCCACGCCCGGCAACCGCTCCACATAAGTATTCAGCACCTGCCGGGTCAGTTGGACTGGCAATGGATTGACACGAACCTGCCCTGACAATGCTTTGCCTGGGTGAATCAACACCATGGCCACCTGATTGGATAATACCTGGCCATTGGCATCCACCACTGTCAACCATTTATGCACCGGCGATCCCAACATGGCGTCACTATTCAATTTTTGCACACCCACCGCATCCACCAGATTGCCGGAAATGGCCAGCAATGGAATGTCGCCCATGACAAATGCAGATGGGTCAAAAGACGAACCAACCTGCAGATCCCGCCAAGGCAATAAGCCGATGCACAAGACCGTCGTATTGGCGCTACCAGAACCTGCATCCCAGACATTGCGGGCAGGCAGGCCGGTTGGGCTGGTCGATTGCAAGCAGTTGACTTCAGCTGAGCCATTGAAATTGCGGTCGGGTGACAACAGCCTTCCCGGGGTAAACGTACTGTCATCCTCCCCCCAGGTTGTCGACGCATTCAATAATAGCTGACGGTAAGCACCCAGCATGGCGGTATGGCGGACTGATTCACGTGTACGTTTCAGTACATCGTTCAATTTGGTCACCATCACCGTTGCAGCAATCACACCCAGCATGACTGCCACCACCAGCAATAGCCCCCCAGCTTGCCGAGGTTTCACCCTGGGATGGATTGCTGACTTCACCGTTTACCTTGCTTCAATTGAAATGATGTCTGAGACTCAAGCAATTTCCAGGCCTTATAAACCATCTTGTTGCTACCGCAGCATACAATCAACCACCGTGCCAGCTTACGATTTCACGGGATGGCCACCGCGTTGATCTGCTGCCCTGGTTTGCCTTGTAACAACTGGCCATACCAATGCAGCCGTACTTGGTTGTTGGTTGGGTCCACCCCTATTGCGGTAACTTGACCATATTGCACCCCGAATGGCACCGCCCGGCCATTCAGCCACAAGGTGGATCGACTGCTGGTGCGATTGACATAACCGTCAATCCAAATTGCCAACACCTGAGGCTCCGGTGCAACAGGTAATGCGCCCAGTGCTTTTCCTTGATTCAGGATTTGCCGTTCCTGCGGTGTGTAGAAAAGCCGCCCCAGAGTGGGCAACTCGGCCCAAACCATTGTTGGTACAGCGGCAACATAAAGCATGACACAACTGACAATCGACCTCATGGCGCCTGCTCCTCTGTCGCATTGACCGGCAATGCTCGATGAATGGTCAGCAGATTCAGATCACAGCGTGCAATCAATCGCTCACCATCCACCGCATTTGACGATTCCCCGGGCAGGCTCAATCCACATCCACGCAATACCGGCTGACCACGCAGTTGTTGCAGCAAGCTAGCCAACAGTTGCTGCATGGCTACCTCGTGTAGTGGTGTGAAATCCAGCCGGATACGAGTTACATATACCTGCAAACTGCCAGCAAGGTTGGGGATCAGGTCGGATACCATTTGCGGGGTCAATGAAAAGTGCAGTTCCAACCCTGGGGACTCCCGCCCCAGTCTGGTTAGCACTTCCACCCACTGCAGCCGGTCTTCGTTACCGACGATTCCAGTCTGCTGAAACACTGCAAAGCGAGGGCCATACTGCTCCCAATCGGCTTTTGCCTGTTCCACCTCCGCCAACTGTTGCCTGGCCTGCGTCAGGCGATGTCGCGCCTGATCGTTTTCACGCTGTTGCCGTGCCAACTCATACCATGCCCCACCACACAACAAAACCACCAGTAACAGGACACCAGCCAGAATCAGCAATTGTGGTAGCAGGTATTTCAATTCATCTCGATTGAACCTGAACTCACTGATCATGGTGCCTCCACAATCACTGCACGTGACAATGTCAGTTCAAAGCTATGCTGTGGTGGAACCTTGTCAATATCTGCCGGGGGCAACGTGACCGTACCCGTCGGTCGCGTATCCAACGGGGCCAGGGTAATATCGAGTTGGGTATCACGCCGCTGCAAACCCCGAGCCAGTTCAGCCACGCGGATATCGGCACGGCGGTAGTCATCAGACCATGGCTCAACGCTGCCACGCACCACAAACCGTTCCCGCCAGGTCACTATTTTGGGCTGGCTTTCAAAGTCTACCTCGCCCTCCTCGGGGGCAGAAGGCAACACCGGCGGCGCATCTTCATCCAACCGATAGGGCAATTCACCAGTGCCAACCGTCCATTCCATGACATGCAGGCGTAAATCCAGCGACTGATCCAACGCCATGGACAATGCCTGCCAACGATCATTCATGACAGGCCAAGTACGGCGCAGCTGTTCAATACGCTCCACCACTTGCCGCATGATCGACGGGTCATATTCACCCGTGATGACTTGCAGAGAGCGGGCTCGTTGCTCTGCTGCCAATGCTTGCGGTACCAGTTCGGTACGACGCCGTTCCAAATCATGGGCATCTGCAAGTAGCCAGCCAGCAACAGCAACCCCCACGCCCAAACACATACCGGCAGCAGCCAGCAAGGCGCGACGGGCCTGCCACAACCGCAAATGGCGCATCCGTTCAGGTGGCGCATAGTGATTACGCCACCCTCGCTGAATCAATCGCAACAAGATCTGCACCAGATTCCGATCCGCAGCAGCAGACAACTTGAATGTCCGTGCAACTGCAGTCGGATCAATCAATTGGTAGGTGAATTCCTCAGTATCGGGGGGCAAACCAGCCAGATCATGTTGGTGGTCCTCATCAGCCAGCACCAATACATGTAACGGTGTGTCGCGATTGATCATGCGCAGACTGGCCACATACTGCCGAGTGCGGGTACATTCACCGATAATATGCTCGACCATCAATTCATCATGATCGCGTGACAAGGTCAGTCGTGAGAATTTCAGCTCACCCTGGCGGTAATAGCATTGTCGGACACCATTTTCAGCCTGGATCGACACCAGCAACACATGGTCATCATCATGATGTAGCCGCTTGGCCAAGCTGGTGCACAGCAACGCGAGTGAATAGATGCCAACCAGCGGAACCTGATGCTGATCCAGCACGTTAAGCCAACGATCAAGTAGATCCGGATTGATGATGCCACTGAACAATACCCGATCATCCCGACGCCCTTCCGTTTCCCGTCCTTGCACCCAGCCATTGGCATAACGGATGCCGCGAAACTGGTTCTGCAGCTTGCGCGCCATCAAAGCTCGGTGATCACGGCCAGTAACGTGTGGTAGCAGCTCTACAATAAAATCCTCTTCCGCCACATCTACCAGTACTGCGTAACGTGCATCACGCTGCGCCGCCACATCGTGGGAAAAGGTGGCCAGTCCGCCCTCATCAGCCTGATAGTACTGATGCAAACGTATTTGCGCCCCATCCGTGCAGTACGAATACACCCTATCGTCAGTGATAAACAGCAACATCAACCGACTCATCTCGTCCCTACCTTACTGATCAGGTCAAACACCGGCCCCAATACTGACGACATGATCCACGCCAGCATCAACCCCAGTATCACGGTCATCACGGGCTCGATCATCACTTGAACCCGTTCTACCGATTCCTTCACATCACGGTTGTAGAAGTAACAGACATTCAACAACGCCGTATCAAGTTGACCAGTGTTCTCACCCACCCTCAACATGCGCAGCACCAGCGGCGGGAACAGCCCCACCAGCTGAAAACTGGCCGCAATGCCCGTGCCTTCGCGAATCGAACGCTGCACCTGGGCCACGCCTTCGGCAATCACTTGATTGCCGACAATGCCCTCCAGTACCTTCAACGCATCCAGCACTGGAATACCTGCCGAAAACATCAGCGCAAAGTAACTGGCCAGCCTGGCCAGGATGATTTTGCGCAGAATCGGGCCAATGAACGGGATGCGCAGTTTGTAACGATCAAGCTGATAACGATAGCGTGGTTGGGTGCGCAAGCGCAGCATCACATACAGCCATGCTGCCACCGGTACCACTACAAACACGTACCAATAGCTGCGCATGAAGGCGGACAGGGCCACCAGCATGCGGGTCTGGGCTGGGATATCCACCTGCAGCGACTTGAACAGCTCTACCAGTTGCGGCACTAGATAGATCAGCAGGAAGGCGAACACCGCGACCACCAGCACCAACACAAAAGAGGGATACAGCACGATTTTCTTCATTTGCGCGGCCAGCTCGTCCTGCCATTTCAGGCCATCGGACAAGTCTTTCAGCACTTCTGGCAAGCGGCCTGTCGTCTCCCCGGCGCGAATCAAGTTACAGAACACTGCGTCGAAAATGCGAGGATGAACCGCCATTGCCTCAGACAACTGCTTGCCCCCTTCAATACTATCAATCAGGTCTGCCACCACTTCGCGAAAGCGCGGGTTGTCAACGCTGTCACGCAAGTCAGCCAAACCATCCAGAATCGGTACACCGGAACGAGTCAACTGCTCCAGATGGAAACAAAACGTGATGAGTTCCTGTCGATCAATCCTTGCCCCGCGCCGTCGCAGGCCATTGGCCGCCGCTTGATCGAAAGTCAACAAATCCAGCCCCATACGAGCCAGCCGTTGCTCCAGATCCCCCACGTTGGCAGCGTCAAGAATGCCAGTCACCTTCTCACCGGTACTGTTCATCGAGGCATAGCGATAACGTGGCATGGTGTTACATGATCACGGTTTGGCCGGTGACACGATCAGTCAGGTCGACCACCCGGCTGATTTCATCCAGACTTGTGATTCCCTCCAGCACTCGGCGAATAGCATCGTCTGCCAGCGGGCGAAACCCTTTACGCAATGCAGTGGTGCGGATTTCGCGAATGGTCGCACGACGGGCCAGCAATTCGTCCAGATCGGCGTCCATCTTCAGCACCTCCAGCACTGCAACCCGCCCCTTGTAACCATGATGATCACATGCAGGACAACCAGTAGCCCGGTAGACCGTAGGTGCAAGCTGGCCATCATGCAGACCCAGCAGCATGCGCTCGAATGGGTCCAGTTCATAGGCCTCACGACAGGCCAGGCATAGCTTGCGCACCAATCGCTGGGCAATCATGCCAATGATGTTGCCAGCCATCACATCCGGCAGTACGCCAATATCCAACAAACGCGGTATGGCACCAATGGCCGAATTGGTATGCAGGGTGGAATACACCTGATGGCCCGTCATGGCTGCACGAAACGCCATCTCAGCTGTATCCTGATCCCGCACCTCACCAACCAGGATCACGTCAGGGTCCTGACGCATCATCGACCGCACGCCACTGGCAAAATCCATCTTGGCCGCTTCATTGACGCTGGTCTGACGAATCATCGGCATCGGGTACTCCACCGGGTCTTCCAGTGTCATGATGTTGACGCCTTCAGCATTGATGTAATTCAGTATGGAATAGAGAGTAGTCGTCTTGCCCGAACCTGTCGGCCCGGTCACCAGAATGATGCCCTCCGGCCGGGCGATCATCAGCTTCAGCAGTGAAAGCGAATCTGGCGGCAGGCCCAGATCCTCGATTGGCACCAGCCCTTTCAGGCGATCCAGTATCCGCAGCACAATGTTTTCACCATGAATGGTGGGCTGCGAGGCCACACGAAAATCCAGTGGCCGACCCAGCAGGGTCAGCGAAATGCGGCCATCCTGTGGCGCCCTTGATTCAGCAATATTCATCCCGCTCATCACCTTCAGCCGCACAGCCATGGCTGGCCAATAGGTACGATGTAGCGATCGTACCTGCCGCAGCACACCATCGATACGGTAGCGGATTCGCAGAAAACTTTGCTCCGGTTCGAAATGGATATCGGATGCCCCTTTCTGTACCGCATCGCCCAACAAGGCATCGATCAGTCGTACCACCGGTTGGCTGTATTCATCACCCGCGTTGGCCAAGCTGGAATAATCCACCTCGCCAGTCTCGATTTCACGCAAGATGCCATCAATGGACAGCTCATATCCGTAATACTGTTCAATTGACCTCAATACATCCGATTCAGCCGCCAACATCGGCTCGATCGGCATCGCATCCCTGGTCAGCAGGCGAATCTGATCCAGTGCAACCAGGTTATTGGGGTTGGACATGGCCAGCCGTAACGCACCGTTTTCGCGAGCAAACCCGATCGGCACCAAGGTAAAGCGCTTGGCGATGTCCTTGGGGACCAGCTTGACTGCTGCCGGGTCCACCACCACGCGTGCCAGATCGACGCTTTCCTGTCCCAGATTTTCTGACAACGCCTCGCGCAGCGTTGCCTCTGACAAAAAGCCCAGCCCCACCAATTGCTTGCCAAGTGGCAAACCCGTGCTGCGCTGTTCACGTAGCGCAATCTGCAACTGATCTGCGCTGATAACACCTTTGCTGACCAGCAATTCACCTAGTGGTAGCTTGGCTTTGGCAAGGATATTCATTGTGGGGCAGCACGGGCCTGTAACGTGGCAATACGCCGATCGAGCAATGCCCTGTCGAACTGTGCCGGATAGTGTTGCGCACGCGACGCAGCTTGCTGGTAGTAGCGCAATGCCAGTCGGGGCTGATCGATCCGCTCCAGGCTGATCGCCAAATTGAATGCAGCATCTGGGCTATCTGGCTGCACGGTATAGGCTCGGAAATACAGTTGTTGCGCATCGGCCCAGCGCTGCTGGTTGTGATAAGCCATAGCCAGCTCCTGCAATAATGGTGCATTGCCAGGCTGGGTGTTGAGCAGCTCCTCCAATTGAGCGATCCGTTCGACACCGGATTGCTTGCGACTGACCATGGCCAAGCCAGCTTGTGCGTCGACATCTTGCGGGTCCAGCACCAGCATCTGTCGATAGTAAGCCTGCGATGCATCCTGGCGGCCCTCATGTGCTGCCAGCACCGCCATGCCCAACAAGGCATCCCGATTGTTTGGCTCCTGCACGAGCACATTCTGATACAGCCGATTGGCAGCCCCCCAATCCCGCGACTGAAAAGCCGCATAGCCACGGGCAACGTCAGATGGCACAACATCACTGGTCACACTCTTGGTGATCTGAACCGCCCCATTCGCCGACAACGTGGCAGCGGGTGGTGCCGGCAGCACAGATTCAGGCTTCGGTGTCACTTGTTGCATAAGCGGTGTCGAATCGTGTGTTACAGGTGCAGATGATGCGGGCAATTTACCGCCACTCGACACACCCACATCATCAGCAGATCTGGGTGGCGTAACCGACGCGATGGGTACGTCCGGCTTGAGCTCGAATGAGCCAGCCGGTGTTGGATCTGTCATGCTTTCAGACACGGTTGCCGTATTCTGGTCATCTGGTTCAGTCGGGGTGCTTGGCACCGGCTGTGAAGCCCACCACAACCATACCAATATTGCGACCACTGCCACCCCACCAACCACAACAAGCAGCAAATGCCAATTCACTGACGGTCGAACGGGGGCGGTAGCTGACAAGACGCGCTTGGCCGTATCTCGCTGGTGTTGAGGATTGACCGATGACTTAGGTGCAGCAGGTGACGATGACGCGGCGGACAAACGAGATTCCGGATTGGGTGATACAGGTGCAACAGCCGGCTTTTTGGGAGGCACCTCGGCTACAGGCGGTGGCATAGCCTCACCCACCACCGTTGTTTCGACTCCAGACTTGGTAGTATCCACGGGTGCCAGCGATAAAGCATCAGCCATCGTAGTGGCCGAATCGCGTACTGGTAATGGTTCCTCATCTGCTGATTGTCGATCAAGTGGCATTGGCGCAGGTTCAGCTGGAATCGATTCAACCGGTGACAGTTCAATTTCCGCAAAACTGATCTCCGGTAAGCCAGGTTCCGGCTTTTGTTCAGTAACCTTGGCCACGCCAGTTTCAGCCATATCGGCAACTGGTTCTGCATCCAACTTCGCCTGCTGACGCTTGGCCTCCTCTGCCCGTCGCAATGCATCCAGCAACAGGCTCACCGCTGCCCCCCTTCTGTACTGCCGATCGGAACAGCAAGGTTGTCACGCTTGTCATCAAAGAACAGATTGCTGGGTAAATACGGTTTGAACTGTGCCAGATCGCCATTTACGCTTGGGTCGTTGATCACCAGCGGTCTTAGAAAGATCACCAATTCGCCTTTGCTGCCAGTATCGTTACGCTGACTGACCAGATTACCAATCCCTGGCAGGCGTGACAGCCAAGGCAAACCATCCCGCTTGTATTCGATCTTGTCGCGGATCAACCCACCCAATACAGCCACCTGCCCACTCATCAGCTTCAGGGTGGATTCCATTTCACGGACTTCGATTTCCGGTATCAAATTATCGAAATCCGACTTCAACAAGCGCGGCACTGGATCAACCTTGTAGCCGGTGATATTCGAAATGGTGGGTCGGACATTCAGCGACACCGCCCCCGACTCGGCAATCTGCGGTGTGACATTCATCACCACACCCACAGGGACTGTATTCAACGTACTGGTGTACTCTCGCTTTTCTGCGGTTGTGGTTGTCGCTTCGGTGATGCGGATATCGGTGGTGAAATAGACTTTTTCTTCCACCACCTTCAGCAACGCGGTCTGATTGTTCAAGGCCATGATCTTGGGACTGGAGATCACCTTGGTCTTGCCAAAGGTTTCCAGCAATTTGATGGTGGACTTGAAGGTACCGCTGAACAGACGCGGGTTGGCAATATTGAAGGTCAACGCGGTAAAAGGTGAATTCACCAGCGTGGCCGGAGTCAACGATACCCCGGTATTGCTGTAGTTACGTGTGCCCTCCGCAATACGGGACCAATCAATACCGGATTGGAACTGGTCAGACAGATCGACCTCGACAATGGTTGCCTCGATCAGCACCTGTCGCTGTGCGCTGGCCATGACTTGTTGTAGAAAACGCTGAATCTCCTTATGTTGACGGGAATTTGCCACCACAGTGAGGGTGCCTGTTTCCGGATGGACAATCACATCCTTATTATCGACAGCCGATGATGCTGATGGGCCAGATGGGCGTGTCGAGAGAGCACTTGGCTCTGCAGATGCAGCCGAATCAGCAGGTGACGATGCCTGTTGCAACTGATCAAACAACTTGGGCGCCCCAGCCCCGGCTTTTGCAGAAATTTCTGCGTCTTTCCTCATCTCTTCTTTTTGAGATTGCACGCGACCTTCCCGCTGCTCACGCTCGGCGGGTGTCATTCTTGCCAGCTCGCGCTTGACTTCCAGCTTGGTACGTCGTGTTTCCTCCTGACTACGAGCAGCATTGGTGGATTCGATGATGGCGATGATGCTGGTACGAATGGAAGCCCAGAACAGATTTTCGGATACGTTACTCAGCTCGGCTTGGGAAATATTGCCAACCTCGCCTTGTCCGGCCGATTTGCTGCTCCCCCCCGTTGTCCGCTCTCCCCCTGTCGCAATCGCTGTGGCTACACTGACCCGACTATTCATCTTGCGGGTCATATTGACATAATCAACCTTGTAATGCTGTACATAGGGTACTTCTGGCATAACAACCAGATTGCTACCCAGCATTTGCCAGCGCATATCCACCTGGTTGGCAATTCGCTCCAACAGTTGCGGCAAAGTCTGGTTGATGGCATTCAGTGTGACAGTGCCATCCAGCCCTGGATGAACATCGACGTTCACTTTGGCATCCCGCGCCAAGGCAAACAGCAACTCGTCAACCGGTACGTGATTAACCACCACACTATAGCGCTCCGGCTTGGCCATCGGCTTGGGGGGTGGCAAGACAGGCAATGGCGCAACGGGTGCTGGAATATCCTCAACTCGATTCGGTGGTGAGGATAAATGAATCTGGTCGGGTATGGGCGGCCGAAAACTGGTACAAGCCACCAAAGACAGCACAACCAGCGGGGCGCAACGCAGCGTCAGGGTCATCATTGGCCATCAAACAGAATGGAAGCAACCAGTTGGGTCGCGTTGATTCTGTATAGCATCCATTCACCCGCTGCGTTCTGATACAACATCATACTGCCCGATGTTGCCTGATTTGGGTGGTTGGACGAGTCATACTTAACGACTTGGCCATTGCATCACAAACCCGCTTACCAGCAGTCATTATGGAAATGATATTTTTAAAATACAAACCCATAAAGAAATAACCATAACATAATGATTATTATTAAAATAATTTAAAAATAGATAACCACCAAGATCACTTCCAAGAAAGGTTAAGTATTATTACCAATAAAATTTAATGGAACTAATCAATCAATAATCAATCTACTTCCATACCTTTAATTTTTCAAAAAAATAGTCATGGGAATATTGAAATAGAAAATCACTTGATACACCACCTCTTGGTGATTCGGAAAATTTCAGGTGTCCAGCCTGTCAACAACACCATGAGAATGGCTGACAAAATTCAGCAAATGGGCTGAAGCGCGGTGGCACATAGCAGCATCAAGATTCTTGCCAGCTACGCTAAACACCGCATGGCACTGCCAAAATGCTTAGCCAACTTGCAACGAATCCGTTGTGACTCGTCTAACATCTCATTCATTCTACAATCCACGCGCCCTATCGCCATGGGGATGCGCCTTAGAGAACGAAAGTCATAAATCATCATGCAAAAACCTTCCCTTCTCATCTTATCCATGCTGATGACACTTGCCGCCTGCGGTGGAGATGGTAACAACAGCCATCCCATTCCTAGCTGGCCTAATGCAACCGACTCAGTCAATCGCACCTATAACCTCACCTGGCAGAAAGAAATCAAGATCCGGACATCCAACAGCCGCCATTCCATTCAGCAATTGAATCGATACATGGTTGAGGTGTCTGGGGATGACAACATGATCGACTTTGCCAAGTCACAGACTGTCCGTAAATTGGAAGTCACCGGTCACCGTAACAAGATTGAAATTGATCGTGATGCACAAATCGACGAGCTGATCATCAGCGGCAATGACAACGCATTCCGTCTGCAACCTGGCATGAGCATCCGAAAACTGATCGTGACTGGTAACAACGCCACCATCTGGATTCCATCAGGTTATGCATTGACGCGCAGTGAGGGTAATGGAGGGAATCTGGTCATTGCTACGTTTGCCCCCTGACAATACAGGCACCAGAAAAAAATGCGGCGATAACTCGCCGCACATTGTCTAACATGCCACCACTCAGTAATCCACCAGCACGTTAAAACCACCGTAGGCCATCCGTTTGCAATCAAACGCATGATTGTTGGGATCCATCATGTCTTTCATTCTTGGATCAGCCATTACTGCCTTGTTGACTTCATCACGATGTGCCTTGGATTTGTATATGATCCAGGCAAAGATCACGACTTCCTCATCAGTCGCACCGGATGACTGGGTAAACGGCACCATATCCTTCACTTGCAGCTCATCTCCAACACATTCGACATACGCCAATGCGCCATGCGCTTTCCAGATATCACCACAACGCATTGCCATTTGCCGATATGTATCCAAATTGCTCCGAGGAACTGGAAGAAGAAACCCATCTACGTATTTATCCATGCCATGCTCCTTTGTGAATCAGGCTATCGATGTGTACCCACGCCAAGTCTTTAGATACCGAACAGGTCGGCACTGCCTGGATGCCAGGATTGATCAATCAGAACTTTACAGGTTGGTGAGCAATCCTTCCCCCATCACCCAACCCGAACGTCACACCAGACCTGTACTGAATGCGAGTTTGACCCCTTTTGCATGCCATGGGTTCACCCTGTCGGCCTGCACTTGCCCACATAGCGTGCATTTCGCCAAATCTGCACACGGTACGTGCTAACCGTCTCGTCGTACGCCACCCAACGTTCGCAGTACCGGCCGACCGACTCGTACGGAATCTGGTAATGCCATCATTGCCTGCAAGGCATCGGCCCGGTTGGCATAAGCCCCATAATAGACCACATAACTTGGGCGCCCCTGCAAGGTGGCCTGCAACACATAAAGCTGACGCAGATCCAGTTGTCGTGACAAATGCATCAACGTGCTGCGCAATTGATCGGATGAGCTGTTGACCATGCTCATCAGTTGAATAGTAAAAAAATCCGGGGGTGTATTCAGTATCCAGTCAGTTGCAGCCTGCAGGGGAACATCCAGCGTATGGGGGGCGACGGCCGTTTTAGGTACAGGTGATGTCGTTGCAACAGCCTCAACTGGCGAAGTCAATTGCACAGGCGCACTGCCCGAAGCCGGCATGACACTTGATCCAGCCTGGAGCCCCAAGCCCAGCGACACCCCCAAAGTCAGGCTGCCACCAATCCAGACAATCCGCCCCCAGGGCAATATTACCGCTCTAAATCCACTGTCCCGAATCGCTTGACGAGCGTGCCGGACAGTAACCTGGAAACCGCCGTCCGCAAAGGCTGCCAACAATGCTTTGTCTGCCAGGATATTGATGCGACGTGTCAGGCCTTCTGACTCCTTGGCAATCAAGCGAATGGCTGCCGAAGCAAAATTGTCCGGCCCTTTGTAACCTGCCGCCCGCATGCGGAATTGCAGATAATCTGCTACATCTTTGCGAGCCAACGGAGCTAGTTGAAAGTGATGGACAATACGCTCACGCAATTGGCGCATGCCAGGCAACGCAAGGTTCTGCTCCAATTCCGGCTGACCAAACAACACCATCTGCAACAGCTTGTGATGGCCATTTTCCAGATTGGACAACAATCGAACACGTTCCAGGCTCTCTGGCGGCATCGCATGGGCTTCATCAACCAGCACCACTACCTGCCTGTTGGCCGAGTACTTGTCGATCAGGCAAGCCTGTAGATTTTTCATGGCCTGTATCGGCCGTGTCGTATCCCATGGCAGTTTCAGCTCATCGGCGATAGCAAACAGAATGTCATCAGGTGAAATAGCTGGGTTAGACAAATAGACCAGATCGACACTACCCGGTAGGCGGTCGATCAGCATCTGGCACAGCATGGTCTTGCCGCTGCCAACCTCGCCCACCACCTTGACAATGCCTTCACCACTGGTCACGGCATAAAGCAACGCCTCCAGCGTCGCACCACGTTGAGCCCCGTCATAAAAGAAATCGGGATGCGACGTCAACTTGAACGGCGGCTCGGTCAAGCCGAAGTGGGACAGATACATGTGGCCTCCTCTTGCTCAGCATGTAAACCAACTATGGGCCGCCTGCCGTATTATCCCGCGCCACCCGATACACGCTTATCCTCATTACTCAGCCTACCGTACAACGTGGTTCGGTTGATCCCCAGCAACTTTGCTGCCTGGCTGACATTGCCACCGGCCAGCTTCATGGCTGCATCGATATAGCAGCGTTCCCACTCCTTCAGCATTTTGTCCAAATGAAAATCCGGATGGCGCTGTAATTCCTTCATGGCTTGCTGTAGCTGACTGGACAGCACCTGCGCATGTGAACCGGAAACAGGTTGAGGATCAGGTGGCGGCGATGTCAGTTCGAATTCCGGCAACAGTTCTGCTTGATTTAACGTTCTGCCGGGATAGCGGGCAATCAATCGAATAACGATGTTACGCAATTCCCGCACATTACCTGGGAAGGAATAATCCAGCCACGCCTGCTTGCATTCGTCCGATAATTCAAAAGGTGGCATCCCAGCCTGCTCGGCATATCGCTCTCGGAAATGGGCCATCAACAATAGTTTGTCTGGCCCCAGTGTTCGCAAGGTTGGCATTTCAATGGTAAACACGCTCAAGCGGTGGTAAAGATCCACCCGAAACCGCCCATGACGCGATTCCTCGCGTAAGTCGCGATTGGTCGCCGCCAGAACGCGTGCTCGGTTGAATCGAGGCTGCGTCTCGCCTACCCGTTGAAAATCTCCAGTCTCCAACACACGCAACAATTTGGCTTGCAGCTCCATCGGCAATTCGCCGATTTCGTCCAGAAACAACGTACCCTCGCCCGCCCCCTCAAAAAAACCGGCCTTGCCACCGATAGCCCCCGTAAAAGCCCCTTTACTATGACCAAACAAGGCTGCCTCAACCAAGCTGGGGGCAATGGCAGCACAGTTGAATACCAGATAAGGCCGATCTGCATGTGTCCCCTGATCATGCAGACTACGCGCCACCAGCTCCTTGCCCGTGCCTGATTCGCCGACAACCAGCACCGGGAACGGCGCCGACGCATATTGTCTGATTTGCATCCGCAACTTGCGAATGGGCGAGCTATCGCCAATCAGCCCTCCCTCAACCGATGTCTGTTCTGTCGCCTGCTCCCACTGCAGTAGATTGCAACCGCGTTGTAAAGCCGCTTCGATCAGATCCGGCGCGCACGGTTTGGCAACAAATTCAATCGCCCCCAGAACACGCGCATGACGGGCATGGGCTTCATCATTTTGGCCTGAGAGGACAACAATTTTCATCTCCGGCGCAAAGGCAAGCAATTCTGTTATCAGACGATAGCCTTCCGTCGGTGAATGTGGATCAGGCGGCAATCCCAAGTCCACCAGTGCCAATGCGGGTGGAACTGGCATAGCGCGGACAGCGGCCATAGCCGATTCCACGGTGTTGGCCACGGTAACATCAAATCGTCGCCGTAATACAAATTGTAGTGACTCCGCAATCAATGGATCATCATCCACCAACAGTACAGCCCGATGTGGTAATACTACTGTGCCTGCCTTAGCCAATCCTCCACTCCCTGCTGGATACAAGCATATTCCGCATCAATTGACGCGCTGACAGATGGGAACCAATACCGATGGTGCAGTCCAATCCACGATAAACACACCATGACACCTTGCATACACAAACTCAGTATAGGTAGTGGAAAAATAGAACCAACCATGGCCCCGTATTGAACAAACCTATCGGTCGTCAGGCTTGGTTCATCAAACATTGCTGAAAATGGATACCCGGAAAAATGTAACTGCTTGAATTGGCCGGCGTGTCATTGGCTTCACTTTTGGCATTCAGGAACACCAGCATGCGTTGACAGATGCAGCTTGTGTTAAATAGACATGATTGGAATGCAATCTTGATTACAGCCATGCCAGCCAAGTATCCATAATGGAAATGGCATGTCATATGACACCGAAGAAATAGAGTTAACACTCAAATTATTGTTGCATTAATACAACGAATTTCAAGTATTGTTGTGTATCAATATTGCAATGCGACATACTTACTTTAAAATCATGGAATTTTGATTGGGTTCAGTTGTGTCCGCCGAAAATCTGGTCGAACTCGACCATGTCACATTTGCCTACGACAAGCGCCGTGTCATCTTGCGTGACATCAGCCTGCGCATTCCGAAAGGCAAGGTTGTAGCCATCATGGGCGGATCGGGATGCGGCAAGACCACCATCCTTCGCCTGATTGGTGGCCAGATCAAACCCAGCAAAGGCAACGTCAAGGTTGCCGATCAGGTGGTGCATGAGCTACCTGAAGACGGTCTTTACCAGTTGCGCCGCAAAATGGGCATGTTGTTCCAGTTTGGCGCACTGTTCACCGATATGTCCGTTTTTGACAATGTCGCCTTTCAGATGCGCGAGCATACCGATTTGCCAGAAGAACTGATCCGCGATCTGGTATTAATGAAACTGCATGCAGTTGGATTACGTGGTGCACACAAGCTCAAGCCATCTGAATTGTCCGGCGGGATGGCTCGCCGTGTTGCGTTGGCCCGAGCCATTGCGCTTGACCCTATGCTGATGATGTATGACGAACCATTTGCCGGCCTTGACCCCATTTCACTTGGGGTGGTTGGTCAGTTGATTCGCAAATTGAATGATGCGCTGGGTGCCACGTCTATTCTGGTGACGCATGATGTGCAGGAATCATTGCAGATTGTCGATTACGTTTACTTCGTATCAGAAGGTACGATTGTTGCCGAAGGCACCGCACAGGAAATCCGTGCCTCCAAAATGGATTTCGTCAAACAGTTCGTCAACGGCGAACCGGATGGCCCGGTTCCGTTCCACTACCCCGCGCCTGATTACAGTGCCGATCTACTAGAGGGGGTGAAACGTGCTTGATCAGATTGCAGCTGGTTTTCGATTGGTAGGTCGTAAAGTCATCAATGGAATATGGCGACTAGGTTTTATCACCCGCTTCCTGTTTGCCATTCTGATGTACTCAGGTACCAGTTTCCGCCGTTTTGGCCTGACCATTCGGGAAATCTACTTCGCTGGTGTCCTGAGTCTGATCATCATTCTGATCTCGGGATTGTTCGTTGGCATGGTACTGGGTCTGCAGGGTTACGACACACTGCAACGCTATGGCTCATCAGATGCGCTCGGTGTCCTGGTTGCCCTGTCGTTGACGCGCGAACTGGGCCCGGTAATTGCGGCGCTGCTGTTTGCAAGCCGTGCGGGCAGTGCAATGACTGCAGAGATCGGCCTAATGAAAACCACCGAGCAGCTTGCGGCCATGGAAATGATGGCCGTCAACCCGATTGCACGAGTGGTCGCACCACGCTTCTGGGCCGGTGTGCTATCCATGCCATTGCTTGCCGCCATGTTCTCGGCGATGGGCGTACTGGGTGGTTATCTGGTCGGTGTCCGCTTGATTGGTGTTGACGATGGTGCGTTCTGGTCTCAGATGCAATCAGCAGTCGATTTCCGCTTCGACATTGTCAACGGCATCATCAAAAGTGTGGTGTTCGGCATTGCCATCACCCTGATTTCAGTGTTTGAAGGTTACGATGCACCGCCAACCGCGGAGGGCGTCTCTGGCGCCACCACCCGTACCGTGGTGACGTCTTCGCTGGTGATCCTGGCGCTGGATTTCGTGCTCACCGCGTTCATGTTCAAAGGGATTTAAATGAACCGTACTACCATCGACCTATGGGTCGGCATATTCGTCACACTAGGCATTGCCGCAGTGATCTTTCTCGCACTCAAGGTAGGGAATCTGAGCACCTCTTTCAACAGTGAACAGACCTATACCATTACCGCTAATTTCGACAACATCGGCGGACTGAAGGCACGCGCCCCAGTACGGAGTGCCGGTGTAGTAGTGGGCCGCGTGACCAGTGTACAGTTCGACACCAAACAATATGTTGCAGTCGTCACCATGAATATCGACGAACGTTATCCTTTCTCCAAAGACACATCAGCAGCCATCTTGACCTCCGGTCTGCTTGGGGAACAATACATTGGCCTGAAAACAGGTGGCGATGAGGACAATCTGAAAAATGGCGACCGCCTCACCATTACGCAATCCGCTGTTGTATTGGAAGACCTGATTGGACGATTCCTGTTCAGCTCGGCAGAAAAGTCTGCCAGTCAACCCGCAGCCAGCAATCCCCCTGCTGCAACGGCGACCGAATAATCCGTCGTTAATAACGATAAGACAACAAATGCTGGAGTCGACATGAAAAAGTTAATCAGTTTATGCGTACTTGGCTTGGCTTTGCTAGCTGGTAGTGTACGTGCGAACGATGCAGAAACCTTGGTTCGCAATACCTCCAATGATGTATTGGAGATGATGAAAAAGGAAAAGAACGACAAGAAACTGCGCGAACAGATTGAACAACGCGTTCTACCCTATTTCGATTTTTCGCGCATGACCGGCCTGGCAGTGGGTTTGCCCTGGCGCAGTGCCAGTGATCAGCAAAAATCTCAGTTGACTGATGAATTCAAGACCTTGCTGATTCGTACTTATTCATCCACGCTGACTTCTTATAAAGTACAAGCCATCGAAGTCAAACCCGTTAGAGCCGATGCCAATGCTAATGATGTCACCGTCCTGACTGATGTATCAGTATCGGGGCAACAACCTGTCGCCATCAATTACAAGTTGCGCAAGGTCGAACAGAATTGGCGCGTCTATGATGTCGTGGTCGGTGGGGTCAGTCTGGTCACCAATTATCGTGGCAGCTTTGGCGACACCATCAAGCAAAGCGGTATCGACGGCTTGGTCAAGTCGCTGAAAGACAAGAACACTGCCAACGCCGGCAAGTGACAGGATCATTATGCGCATTCCCTTATCAGGTAGCCTGACTTACCGTGAAGCAGTTGACGTGCTGGATCGCATTGCCGCACAGTTGACCGCACCAGAAACCATTCTGGACATGAGCGGTGTTGACGATGTCGATTCCAGTGCCGTTGCACTGCTATTGGCGTGGGCACGTCGAGCCAGAGAACAATCGATTTCCATTCGATGCGAACAGGCGCCGGACAACGTATTGTCGCTGGCCGCTCTGTATGGGGCCGATGGTCTGCTCGCACTCTCTGGCAGACAAACCAGCTGAGCAAGTGGGCGCGGAGTGATTGGCTGCGCCCACCAGTCCTGGCACTTAGGTTAACGACAACAATTTATCCTCACTCGACAACCGAGACGTGACCTGCAGAAAAGCAAAGAAAACAGCACCTACTTGTCAGCACATGACCGTCTGATGTTATACCTCGCGCCCTTGCGTGTTCAGCAGTCAAGGCTTGTCGAGGCCCTTAAACTTGGCATTTCCATTCGCCGGACGAATAATGACATTACGCCCCGGCCGTTTCAGGTACGAACATGCGTTATCCCTTTATGTTGTTGTTCAGCGTCCTTGTTCTGGTATTGACGGGCTGTGCCAGTGCTCCTGACAAACGCGATCCACTGGAGCCGTTCAACCGCAAGGTGTACTCGTTTAATGAGCATGCCGATCGCATGGTTGTCAAACCCGTTGCAGAAACCTACACCACGGTCATTCCCAGTCCGGTTAGAACAGGCATACACAACTTCCTTGGCAACCTGAAGGAAGTTACCTACTTTATCAACAACATGCTGCAAGGTAAGGTAGAAGGTGCGTTGATCAGCATGGGCCGCTTTACCTTCAACTCAACACTGGGGCTGGGTGGCCTGATCGATATCATGACCCCGGGTGGCTTCCCCGTACAACCTGAAGACTTCGGCCAAACGCTGGGTAAATGGGGTGTTGGAACCGGTCCCTATGTAATGCTGCCCTTACTTGGGCCATCCACAGTACGTGATGCCAGTGGCTTGTTAGTCGATACCGCCACCCATATCAATGCCCCTGCCCGTGAACCAGCTGCACGTTATGGCATTGTTGGCTTGAACATTGTCGATAAGCGTGTAGAACTACTGGGCGCAAGCAATTTATTGGATTCCGCGGCACTGGATCCATATGTGTTCCTGCGTGATGCCTATCTGCAAAAACGGTTGGCTGAAATCTATGACGGGAACCCGCCAGTAACGATCGACCCTGAAGATCCGTTTGCAGATGAAAACAAAACGGAAGACAAGCCAACAACAAGCGAGCCAACAACCTCAGTCACACCGATGCCGGTAGGTAGCTGATACATCATCACCAGATACACTACCAGTTGAACCACCGGCAGCAGAAACACCTGCCAATCCACAACAATAAGTAGCAATAAACCAGCTTGGGCACACGCCCTGGCTGGTGTCATGCAATCAAGTCTGACCCATACACAGCGTTACTGCGCTGGGTCGATTTCTTCAGTTGGCAAAAAAGAAAGGGAGCGTTGCGCGGCCCCCACGACCGACACAACCTCCCGACGACAACGCATCTGCTGCGTTATTGGTTTGAATGTTAACCTGAATCGGCCCACATTCGAACAAGCCCAAATCACCAAGCCATGGCACTTGGCAGCATTTGATCTTGTCTTTGTTATCCAGTTTGACAGCCTGACTGGGGTTCAATTGACAATCTTATGAATCACAGATTGTCTTGTTCGATACCACTGCGCTGGTTCAACACTTTGCTTCCAGCACAATTCAAATTCATCCACATCGTGGCTTATGCTGCCAAACGTGCGTTGTGGCCCAGTTCCGGTTGTTCACGCAACCAAGCATAGGCTGCATCCACCGTTGGAAAACGGCTACGCTTTGCCACCACATCCAGATGGCTACCGCGTTCACGCAATACTTCAGCACGCAATACGCTACCCAGCGAATACACGCGGCCGATATAGTTTCCCCCGAGGGCCGGGGCTTCAAGGACGATCAGATTGTTTTCCATAGCAGTTCCCCTGGTTGAGGTAATTTGAGAGACATTGCATTTTGTGCAATGCACAAATATTACTGCGATCCCTACTTAACAATCCATGCGGACAAACCCTGAAACCCTGTCTAGGCTTAGAACTCTAGTAAAATCAACTTCATACATCAGATAATTCTAATTTTGCTCCGCAACATCATCAGCCCATAAAAAATGCCCTGACAAGCAGGGCATTTTGTCATCCATATCGGGGCAAGCAAGATTCTTGCTGTTCAGGCAGATAGCCCGGTCACCACTATTTCTTACAATGACGGCAGCAGGCCATTTGGCAAGAAGCGGTCATAGCCACCTTGCTGAATCAACAACTTGGCACGTTCAATATCTGGCGCAAAATAACGATCCTTGTCATAGAACGATACGCGTGCGCGCAACAGTGCCTTTGCCTGCTCCAATTCAACGGAGGTTTTCAAGGGTGCACGGAAATCGATACCTTGGCATGCAGCCAACAGCTCCACCGCCAGAATACCTGCGGTGTTATCCGCCATATCATGCAGGCGGCGTGCTGCAAAAGTAGCCATCGACACATGATCTTCCTGATTGGCAGAAGTCGGCAGACTATCGACTGAAGCAGGATGTGCAAGTGTCTTGTTTTCGGATGCCAATGCAGCAGAGGTCACTTGAGCGATCATAAACCCGGAGTTCACCCCGCCGTTGTCCACCAGGAACGGTGGCAAACCAGATAGCTTGGAGTCAATCAACAGTGCCATGCGGCGCTCAGACAGCGAGCCGATTTCCGCAATCGCCAATGCCAGATTATCTGCGGCAAACGCGACCGGCTCCGCGTGGAAATTGCCACCGGAAATGATGTCGTTATCTTCTGCAAATACCAGTGGGTTATCTGATACTGCATTGGCTTCGGTCAACAAAATCTCGGCCGAGTTACGGATCTGCGTCAGGCAAGCGCCCATTACCTGCGGTTGACAACGCAAGCTATAAGGATCTTGTACCTTGCCACAATTTTCATGGGAATGTTCAATTTCAGAATGATCCAGCAGATGACGATACGCCCCCGCTACATCAATTTGGCCGGCATGGCCGCGCACTTGGTGGATACGATCATCAAATGGGCGACGCGAACCTTGAGCAGCCTCCACTGACAATGCCCCTGTCACCACGCCTGCAGCAAACAGATCTTCAGCAGCGAACAAACCTTCCAATGCAAAGGCAGTACTGGCTTGGGTACCGTTCAACAAAGCCAGGCCTTCCTTCGGCGCCAGGGTAATTGGCTCCAACCCGGCCAGCTTCATGCCTGCCGCACCGGACAAGCGCTCCCCATGGAAAGTGACTTCGCCTTCACCAATCAACACACACGCCATATGCGCCAGTGGTGCCAGATCGCCCGATGCGCCCACCGACCCTTTTTGCGGCACAACAGGATATACCTGTGCATTGACCAATTTGATCAACGCCTCGATTACTTCACGACGAATGCCCGAAAAGCCGCGTGCCAGCGAATTGATCTTCAGCACCAGCATCAAACGTACAGTCTCATCACGCATACGCCCACCCACACCAGCAGCGTGAGACAGCACGATGGAGCGCTGCAACAGCTCCAGTTCTTCAGTGGCAATACGGGTATTGGCCAGCAGACCAAAGCCCGTATTGATGCCGTAGACTACCCGCCCCTCAGACAGAACACGCGATACAGTCGCTGCAGATTCTTCGATGGCAGGGAAGGCTGCCGGGTCCAGCGTGAATGTGGCTGGGGCACGCCAGATTTGGCGCAGTTCGCTCAAGGTCAGCTGACCTGGTTTCAACAGAAATGCAGTCATTACAGTCTCATCCGATCAAACGGGCAAAGGTTGCCCGATATACTCATTCTTGGTGCATCCAGCTGTTTCTGATTGCAGCGGTAGATAACCTTTACCAATACAACATCCAGAATCAACCTGATCAACACCACAATGCCGGTTGAACGTTCAACCGGCATACCGCTTAGTGATCAATCACAGCATGGGCAGATCCAGGCCATTTTCACGTGCACATGTCTGTGCGATGTCGTAACCAGCATCCGCATGGCGCATTACACCCGTACCAGGATCGTTGCGCAGCACGCGGCCAACGCGCTTGGCTGCGGCATCCGAGCCATCACACACGATCACCACCCCGGAGTGCTGGCTGAAGCCCATTCCCACACCGCCACCATGGTGCAGCGATACCCAGGTCGCCCCGCCGGCTGTATTCAGCAATGCGTTCAACAAAGGCCAGTCGGATACTGCATCCGAGCCATCTTTCATGGCTTCAGTTTCACGGTTAGGGCTGGCCACCGAACCAGAATCCAAATGGTCACGACCAATCACGATAGGCGCTTTCAGTTCGCCTTTGGCAACCATTTCATTGAATGCCTGGCCAAGGCGGGCACGATCCTTCAAGCCCACCCAACAAATACGTGCAGGCAACCCCTGGAAGGCGATCCGTTCACGGGCCATATCCAGCCAATTGTGCAAATGCTTATCGTGCGGAATCAGCTCTTTGACCTTCTGATCGGTCTTATAGATATCTTCCGGGTCACCCGACAACGCCACCCAACGGAATGGGCCTACGCCTTCGCAGAATAACGGGCGGATATATGCAGGAACAAAACCTGGGAAATCAAAGGCATTCTGTACGCCCTCTTCCAATGCCATCTGGCGGATGTTGTTACCATAATCCAATGTGGCAGCACCACGCTTTTGCAAGTCCAACATGGCACGCACCTGTACTGCCATGGAGGCCTTCGCAGCCTTGATCACTGCCTGCGGCTCACTCTGGCGACGCGCCTTCCATTGCTCCACCGTCCAGCCCTGGGGCAGATAGCCATTCAATGGGTCATGCGCACTGGTTTGGTCAGTCACCACATCTGGCGTGATGCCACGGGCAACCAACTCGGCAAACACATCTGCTGCATTACCCAACAAACCAACAGAAATCGCCTTGCCGCTGGCATTGGCTTCATTGATGATGGCCAGCGCTTCATCCAGCGTCTTGGCCTTGAAATCGACATAACGGGTACGCAGACGGAAATCGATTCGGGTTTCGTCACACTCCACCGTCAGCACGTTGAAACCAGCCATGACACCTGCCAGCGGTTGTGCCCCACCCATGCCGCCCAGGCCACCGGTCAGAATCCATTTACCTTTGGCATTGTCATTGAAATGTTGCTTGGCCACGGCAGCAAAGGTTTCATATGTACCCTGCACAATGCCCTGTGTGCCGATATAAATCCACGAACCGGCCGTCATCTGGCCGTACATCATCAAGCCTTTTTTATCCAGCTCGTTGAAGTGATCCCAACTCGCCCAGTGTGGCACCAAGTTGGAATTGGCCAACAGCACACGTGGTGCATCGGCATGGGTCTGGAATACGCCAACCGGCTTGCCGGACTGGATCAACAGCGTCTGGTCATCTTCCAGGCGCTTCAAAACTTCCAGAATCTTGTCATAGCATTCCCATGAGCGGGCAGCACGGCCAATCCCACCGTACACCACCAGATCTTCCGGGCGTTCCGCCACATCCGGGTCAAGGTTGTTCTGGATCATGCGGTAAGCCGCTTCGGTCAGCCAGCTTTTGCAGGTGCGTTCGCTGCCACGTGGTGCACGAATGACGCGGGACGGATCATGTCGGTTCATGGGTTGTCTCCAAACAGAAAGTCGGGCCAGGCCCGTATTATTTGCTCAAACGATAGACCAGCCGCGCAGCCGTCTTGGCGGTGCGATGATCGATATCAAATTCAGGATTCAGTTCGGCCAGATCGGCCACGCGCAACTTGCCAGATGCCTTGACCATATCCACGATGGCTTCAACCACTTCAAGTGCCACACCACGCGCTGCAGGCGCCGATACACCGGGAGCCTGATATGCAGGTAATACGTCGATATCAATGGTCAGATAAATATGGTCAACCTTGGCGATGAATTGCTGTAGCTGTTGTAAGGTAGGCAGCAATTGGGCCACGCCCATGTCTTCATCCAGGCGGTAGCTCACGCCCAATTCATGGGCCCGGGCAAACAGGGCTTCGGTATTCGATGGTTCTGCCACACCAAAGCAAGCGTAATGAAATGGCCATCCATGTGCTTCACAGGATTCAGCAATCTGCCGGAACGGTGTACCGGAATTGGCTTCACGCGCCAAACGCAGGTCAAAATGCGCATCTAGATTGATGATGCCAATGTGCGGCACTTGGTGGTAATTACCCAGATAGCGGGCCAGACCACTGAATGTACCGAAGGCGATTTCATGACCACCGCCCAGCACGATCGGGAAATGTCCTTCGGCCAACAGGCTGTCCACCATGACCGCCAGCTCGGCTTGGGCAGCTTCCAGGTCGTTGCCTTCACAAACAACATCGCCCGCATCCAGTACCGTTTTATCGGCGCCATGCCATGCCAGATTCGCCAAGGCCTGGCGGATCACTTGGGGCCCCTTATGGGCACCTGGCCTGCCATGATTACGCTTCACCCCTGCATCGCAAGCAAAACCCAGTAAAGCGATTCCAACCCCATTGGCCGTTCGCTCACAGCGAACTTGCTGATGCCAGCGGCGGACATCCCCCACTTCCTCACTATCCAACCTGCCCTGCCAACGGGCAGGATCTGGTTTGCTCCACATTCGTCTTACCCTTCAAGCTTGGCGCCACGCCATACCCGGCAGCGCAACGGGTTCACACCCATCTGATAGGCCAATTCGGCCGGATGCTGAATATTCCACACACAAAAGCTGGCTTCCCGGCCAATTGACAGTTCACCCAAGCGGTCAGCACGCCCCAGTGCCTTTGCTGCATGTCGTGTTACGCCGGCAAAAGCTTGCTGCGGAGTCAGGCCAAACAGTACACACGCCATATTCATGGCCCAACGCAACGACGCAAATGGGCTGGTACCGGGGTTCAGATCAGTTGCCACCGCAATCGGGATATTGGCTGCCTGCAAGGCAGCGACAGGTGGTAACTGTTTTTCCCGTAAGAAATAGAAGGCTCCCGGCAGCAATACCGCTGTAGTTCCACTTTGGGCCAAGGCAACTATGCCCTTTTCGCTCAGGAACTCTACATGATCGACTGACCAAGCTTGATAGGCAGCGGCCAATGCAGAGCCATCCAGATCAGATAACTGCTCCATATGACCTTTTACCGCCAATCCATGCTGGCGGGCCACCGCAAATACCCGCTCTGTCTGGTCACGGGTAAAGCCGATGTGTTCACAGAACACGTCAACGGCATCCGCCAGCCCTGCTTCAGCAGCAGCGGGAATCATTTCTTCACAGATCAGGGTGACATAATCATCCGTGCGGCCGGCATATTCCGGTGGCACGGCATGTGCTGCCAGCAAGGTCGTCGATACTTCGACCTGCGCCAGATCACCCAGTCGGCGTGCCACTCGCAGCATCTTCAATTCATCGGCCAATGTCAGGCCATAACCGGACTTGATCTCGATACAGCCTACGCCTTCACTGGCCAACGCTTTTACCCGTGGCCAGCTGGCTTCGATCAATCCTGCTTCGTCCAGTGCTCGGGTCGCCCGGACCGTAGAAAGAATACCGCCACCTTGTTTGGCGATTTCAGCATAAGGGACGCCGCTCAGACGCATTTCCCATTCTTGCGCACGGCTTCCGCCATACACCGCATGGGTATGGCAATCAACCAGGGCAGGCGTTACCCATGCCCCCTTTACATCCACTTGATCCACAGGCAAGTCTGAATGATTCACCTCAACCATTGGCTGGATACAGGCCAAACGACCGTTTTGCACACCCAGCGCAACCAGTGTGGTATCGGTCATACCATCCACCCGAGTACCCCATTGTGGCGATGCCTGCGCATTCAACCAAACACGTTCACATGCCGAGAGAGAAGTTTGCATCTTTCAAATGTATAGTTTTGGCTTAATTTGTATATACATTAAACAGACAACTGCATCACGTCAAGCTTCTTGATAGTGATGCCAGCACCTGAAAGGACGGAATCACTGCCGAGTGGAATAGCAGGCTGACGTCAATGCCGACCTGCTGAAGTACACATAACATCAGCGTGTTAGCACAGACCTATCGCAGATTGTGTTCAGTGTGTATAGCAGTGTAGATGGCCAATTCAGATATGCACTGAATCAAGCAATGAAGGATAGGACGCGGAATGTGGCAACGAGTTGACGCCGTGCACAAAACGCGATGAAGTACTTCTGGATGAGACGCGCAAATGCAGACCGCACGTAGGCGGGACAAACTTGTACAACACCGTCAGAAGGCGTGTATCAACGACACTAAGTGGTGTAAGCCCTACCAGCACAAGGCTTATACATCGACATGAACCTGCGAACGGAGCTTATAACGGGTACCTGGATGGGTCAGGCGGGCAAAACTGACCAAACGATCAGCCGACCATGTACGACGATGCACCAACAGGCAGGGCTCGTTTGGTGAGATCTCCAGTAGGCGCTGAGTTTCCTCGTCCGGCATGATGGCTTCGACAATATGTTCGATATCCGAAAGGGGGCAGGCTTGTGTCAAATACTCATTGGGTGTGATATCGGCAAAGTCCTGCTCAAGATAGTTCGGTACCCAGCGCGGATTCAAATAACGGTCTTCCAACTGGATAGGAATGCCATTCTCCCGGTGCACGATCATCGAATGGTACACAGCGGTACCTACCCGTACCCCCAAACGCAGGGCAATCGTGTCATCCACTACCTCACTACGTAGCATCAACACGGTATTGTCATACTCATGGCCACGACGGCGGATTTCACCTGCAATGCTGCATACCGACAATAATGGCGATTCTGCACGGGTATCCGCCACATAAGTGCCATCACCCGCAAACCGCACCAGCATGCCATCACCTACCAGGTCGCGAATGGCCTTGTTCACGGTCATCCGACTGACGCCAAACTGCTCGGCCAGCTGTACCTCCGGTGGAATCTTGCTCCCCGGCTGGTAAGTCTGTTCGCGAATGCGCTGCAGCAAATAGGATTTGATGGCTTGATAACGGGGCTGTGTCATTGCAGTTATATTGTCTATACAAATCTGTCATTTATTGTACAGCATAATCTGTCATCCCACTTGTCACATGGTGTGTATGTGGTTTAAGCATCATCTGCAAAAGCCTCTTTACAAGCCAGTTAAGAGTAAATACTCTATTCATACTATCGATAGCCACCGCTTTGCTGAATTCCGAATATTTTTTGTAATGTTGGCAAAGCGACAAATGCACCAAGCAAATCAAAAGCCTGATACAGGCACGGCAAAAATAAAAACAGGGCAACGATGGCGGAGAAGGCACAGGTGTTGCAACCCATACCGGTCAATACACAAGTCGGCATGACGTGTTGTGACACAGGATGAGGACGAAACGGGTGCACTGGCATGAAAAAAATTCCCTTGCTTGTTCCTTCACTACCCTCGGCAGAGGAGCTACTCCCCTACTTGCGAGAAATCGACCAGCATCGCTGGTATACCAATTTCGGGCCACTCAATCAGCGTTTTGAACGACAACTCGCGGCATCCTTTCCGGAACAGCCAGGTGCAGCCATCACTACCGTCAGCGATTGCACCGCAGGGCTGGAGCTGGCCCTGCAAGGACTGGGTTTGGCATCCGGTGCCAAGGTGCTGTTACCAGGCCTGACATTTGTTGCATCCGCCACGGCCATCACACGTGCCGGTTTGACACCCGTCATTGCAGATGTGGATGCTGACAATTGGCTATTGACCCCAGCCATCGCGCGTCAATATCTGGAACATATCTCGATTGATGCAATCATGCCTGTCACCACGTTTGGGGCCGAACAGGATGTAATGAGCTGGGATGAGCTGAGTGAAGCAACCGGCATACCCGTGTTGATCGACGCAGCTGGGGCATATGGCAACCAACGACTCGGCCGGCACGTTACCTTGATATTCAGCCTACACGCCACCAAGGCCATGGGGATCGGTGAAGGCGGTTTTGTAATTGGCTGTAATTCGGACACGGTACAACAGGCTCGCCGTTTGAGTAATTTTGGCCTGAATCTGGAAACAGGCTTGGTGGAAACGGCCGGCACCAATGCCAAACTAAGCGAATACCACGCCGCCGTGGGATTGGCAGCCATGGATCGCTGGCAACATATACAACTGCAACGGCAAAAGTTACAACAAAATTATCTGGCGGCCCTGACCGAACGTGACCTACCCATTCGCTTTCAGCAGAAGGACTATACCAACGGTATCTATCCGACCTTTCCAATCCTGCTACCCACTGGTATGGATATGAAATCGACTCGGGCACAGCTTGCCGTACAAGGTATCGAGACACGACAATGGTACTGTCCTCCCATCCATCGGCACCCAGCCTTCGCGCAATTCCCCTTACCGCAACATCTACCCGTATGCGAGACAATCAGTCAGCGCTTATTGGGCTTGCCCTTTCACCTGTATTTGAGCGAGGATGATATTGAATTCGTCGCCGATACCCTGGCTGAATTACTCGCCGATGTGCCGGCAGACCATAACAAGAGCGCCATACTGGCAGCGTGACCACACATCGAGCAGGTCACTGCAGTCACTGACCGGAATCCAGACATCATGCACATCGCCGGGTCACGCATTTTCCTGCGCGCCGTTGAGCAGCGCGACTTACCTCAGCTGCATCGCTGGGCAAATGATCCGGTTATCTGGCAACAACTGGGTGGCTGGCATTTTCCTTATTCAGAAACCGATCAACATCACTGGTTCACCTCATTGTCGTCCCATTCCCCGAATCAGCGATGGTGTATCGACGACCTGGAGAGGGGGCTGATTGGCACGGCCAGCCTGACAGAAATCAACTGGAAAGACCGGAATGCCTTTGTTGGCCTGTTGATAGGTCAAACAGAACTGCGTGGCCAGGGATATGGTGAGGAAACCCTGCGCACCTTGATGCGGCACGCCTTTGACGAGCTGGGCCTGCATCGGTTGGAAAGTACCATCATTGAATACAATGCACCATCGCTCAAATTGTTCACAGACAAATGCGGCTGGCAGGTCGAAGGCCGGCAACGGCAGTGGTATTACCGCCAAGGCCAACGCTGGGACCGCATCTGGGTGGGCATTACAGCTGACGACTACCGACAGGCAGGTTGAACTTATGCATTTCGATCGCCCCATTGGCGGCTTTTTCGAGCTGGAACTGCCCGCCCCACAATCAGGTAATTTACTGGCTCACTGGCAAGCCGACGCACTCAACAGCCGATGGTACGCCAATGCACGCTCCGCGCTGGCCCATTTGTTGCGTCACAAACAATGCACACGAGTCTGGTTGCCCGCGTACCTGTGCGACGCCTTGGTGGACGCCATCCTCTATGCTGGTTGCCGGGTACAGTTTTATCCGGTAGACGAACAGTTGCATCCGGATAGCAATTGGCTGGTCAGTCGTATCAATACTGGTGATGCGGTGCTGGCCATCGACTATTTCGGCCGCTCCCCGAACTCACTGTTTAGGGGGCTGGTACAAAGCCGGCAAGATGTAATCTGGATTGAAGATCGGGCACAAGCTATCGACACGGGACAGCCTCCATGGGGCACATGGCAATTGTTCAGCCCACGCAAACTGCTGGGTGTGCCAGATGGTGGATTGCTGGTCGGGCCACAGCTGGCCGACTTACCCACACCACATGGTATACCCCCCATTCATGTCTCGGCATGGTTGCGGCGGGAAGATAGCCATGGTAGCCGCAACAGCGAATGGTATGGGCGTTTCAAGCAGGACGAAGCAGACATGGATATCGATTTGCGCCCCGCCAGCAAGCTGACTCAGCATCTGTTGGCCTGTACGCCTGCCCATACATTGATCCAGGCACGGCGACAAAACTACGCTCGTTATCAGGCTGCGTTACCCTATATGTCTTTTTTGGGTGAGACACGTGCCTTCGTTCCATTCGGGTTTGTCATCCGAACGCCACATGCCGATGCCCTGTGGCAGCACCTGATCGATCAACGCATCTTTGCACAACGGCATTGGCGTGAATTGAGTACAGCGGTAGAAGAATTCCCTGTCGCCCATCAATTGGCCGGGGAGCTGCTGACGCTACCTTGCGATCATCGGTTGAACAACGCAGACGTCGATCGGGTGATCGCTGCCATCCAGGTTTTCTTCGACGAATAAATGATGCAGCATCCCTATGCCAGTTCAGACTATGCATACTGCTTCAGCGAATGGGGGCAGCCAGTACCGTTAGGCAAGCAGACAACACTGTTAGCCAGATCGTTGCCCCACCATTCCGGTCACGATCTGACCGGCCTGTATCCGCGCTTACCCCTGTCCGAGATGCTGAACTGGCCATCGGAGTTTGAAGCACTGGCGGCACAGGGGTATGTCAGCCTTGCCTGGGTGAGCGATGTATTCTTCGCTCCGGATCCAGCGCAATTGTCGATCTTGCTGGATCGCCATTTCGCGTTCAAGACCCATTTCATCCACGATCGGCAGCAGCCATTTGCTTATGACCGCCATCACCGCTACGAAGTGAACAAGGCGCATCGACAGTGCCAATTTCGCGAAGTCGCACTGGCCGACATTCTGCCGGCATGGCAGACCCTTTATGCCGAGCTGGATACCAAGCATCAGCTCGAAGGATTCGCCAGATTCTCTCCGGCCCATTTTCAGCAACTGGCCCATCTACCATGGCTGCGTAGTTTTGGCGCCTTCCATGAAGATGAGCTGATTGCAGCGCAATTGTGGGTGATCGATGGTGACTATGCTTACTATCACCTCAGCGCGGCGTCATCTGTCGGTTATCGGCGTAGTGCCTCCTACGGTCTGCTGGATGTCGCACTACAGGCCTTACCCGTTCGTCAGCTGGATCTGGGTGCCGCTGCCGGACTCAATCCAGCACCTGACGATGGTCTGACAAGATTCAAACGCGGTTTCGCCAACAGAACCGCTGCCGCTTATTTTTGCGGCAAGATCTTGCACCAACCTACTTATGCCACACTCTGCAACGGGTTGGCTCCCACCTCATTCTTCCCGGCATATCGGCAATAAGCGGGGGTGCAAACATCTTCCTATAATGCAGTTGCACGCAGCCGTAACTAGCACGGAATCCAATGACCGAACCTGCCGTACGCCAACCGCTGACCCATCCTCTTGTGATCGCCTTGGTGATTTTCGCATGCGGTATCGCCCTGACATTACTCGTGATCTGGCTGCATCAAACCACACTGAGTACCGAACAAAGTCGAGCCAGCCGGCTGTATCTCAATATTGCCAAAGAGCGCATGACAGCCCGATTCAACCGGACTGCCGATATGTTGCGTGGGACACGCAATATCTGGACAGAGCCTAAAATCGATGTCATGCGCTTCAATCGAGCGTTGCACCAATTCGGATTACAAACTCACCTCCCAGAAGTCGCCTCAGTCGCTTACTTGCAATATTTACCTGTTCCAACAGGAAACGCACAGGATAAGGAACGCCTTCAAGTCCGTTTCGTCATCCCCTCTCGCAGCAATGAAAACCTGATTAACCGTGATTTGTTTACCGACCATGCCACTGCCATCAAGGAAACCCGGCGGGCCGGCACCACCCTGTTTCTGTATCCCAGCCCGTTGCAGATCGACCAGCGCATGCCGACCATTGGTGTAGGAGTACCGGTTTACGAAGCCAGCGCCTCCATAGAAAGTGCCAGTCAACGACAACGGGCCTTTGCTGGCATGCTGCTGGCGACAATTCGCTTGGGGGCCATGCTGGCAGAGCTGCAGGATACGGCCCAGCACCAGGGTTTGACCCTGGCGGCGAGCATCAGTACTTCATCAGGTAGCAGCACCCCATTGGTCGACAATGTTCCACTGACCCTGCCACCCACCAAAACAAGACAAATATTGGATGTACCGATTGGTACGGTCACCATCCGGCTGATGTCAGCCGCAGACAGCAATGGGCATCATACGGAGTCCTACACCATTTTAGCCGCTGGCCTCTCCGCCAGTACCGTGCTGGCTTGGCTAATTGGCTTACTATGGGCGCGTGGTGAACGACAACGTGCTGACTTATTGGTGATGCAGCGCGACATTCAGCAACTTCATGAGACCCGACATTTCCATCTGCAACTGCTGAACTTGGCAAGCGAAGGGCTGCTGGCCACCGACAAAGATGGTGGCGTTACGTTTGTGAATGATCGGGTCGCCGCCTTACTGGGTATGCCCATTCAGCAGCTACCCCAACACACCATCGCATCACTTGGCATTCAAAGTCAGGCCGACCAGATCGAGATCTTCCGCAATCTGGCCAATGGTGAAGGGGTTGTCTACACCCACACAAGCGAACGTAATAATCAACTTCACTCGCTGGAAGTCCACCAAGCTCCTTGTTTCAAGGCAGATGGTCGTCGGCAGGGCTACTTACTGACCATGCAGGATACCTCGATCCTGACCATGAAGGACCAGATGCTGCAAGAGATACATCAGCGGCTGGATGATCTGATCGATCTGTCATCAGATTGGTACTGGGAAACAGATGTCGAACACCGCTTACGCGTCTTGTCGCGCGGAGCATCAGACTCACTGGGTGGTGCCGTCGAACGCAACATAGGTAAAACCCGCTGGGAAATCGATGGATTCGAAGCAGAGCCAGGCGTACTTGACAAGCACATGGCCGACTTGCGCAAACGAGCACCGTTCCGAAACTTTGTATACAAGACCAAACACCTTGATGGCAGCGACCGTTATATCTGTGTCTCCGGCAAACCCATTTTCGACGCTGCTGGCAATTTTCTGGGTTATCGGGGGACAGGCCGTGACCTGACTGAAACGAGATTGGCAGAAATTGCATTATTTGCAGAAAAGGAACGTGCTCAGGTCACGCTCGAATCAATTGGTGAAGGGGTCATCACCACCGATATCGAGCTACGTATCCAGTACATGAACCCAGTTGCTTCACAAATGACCGGTTGGTCGCTGCAGGAAGCTGTCGGCAAACCGCTCAGTTTCGTGTTCAAAACCATCCACGACATCACTCACGAACAGTTGCCAGATCCGGTTCAACAAGCACTGACTCTTGGTCGGACAGTGACCCCTAGTGGCCATGCCGAACTACTGCGAATGGATGGCGAAGAATTTGCCATTGAAGAAACTGCGTCACCAATTCGCGACCGGACCGGTCGACTGATTGGTGGTGTTCTGGTGTTCAGAGATGTCAGCCATTCCCGCGAACTGGCAGCCAAACTCACCTATCAGGCCACTCACGATGCGTTGACCGGCCTGCTGAATCGTCGTGAGTTCGAGATGCGTCTGAACCGGTTGCTGATGCAGGAACGCGCCGATACCAGCCATGCCCTGTTGTACCTGGATCTAGACCAGTTCAAAGTGGTCAACGACACCTGTGGCCACATCGCCGGGGACGAGCTGCTCAAGCAGCTTTCAGCCTTGATGCAAACCCAGCTGCGCGTATCCGATACCTTTGCCAGAATGGGGGGGGATGAATTTGCCGTGCTGTTGGAAAAATGCCCGACCAACATTGCCAGCCGCATTGCCGAGCAGCTGCGTTCGGTTGTAGCAGAATTCCATTTTGCGTGGGACAACAAACTGTTTTCCGTGGGCGCCAGTATTGGCTTGGTCAGTTTTGCCAGTGGCAGCCTGGATATCGCCACGCTGATGAGTGCCGCCGATACCGCTTGCTATCTGGCCAAAGAAAAAGGCCGAAACCGGGTACATGTGCACCACGCAGAAGATACGGAAGTCCAGATGCGGCATGGTGAAATGGAATGGGTTGCCCGTTTGCACAAGGCCCTCAACCAGAATCGCTTCCAATTGTGCTATCAGAAAATTCAGCCGGTTGGCGTGGAAGAAAACGGCCTGCATTTCGAGGTATTGTTGCGAATGATCGATGAAAATGGTGACACGATCCCACCCGGTCGATTCATCCCCGCGGCCGAACGTTACAACCTGATGCCTGCCATTGATCGCTGGGTCATTCGAAACCTGTTTGCCTTCATTCATGACCACCGGACCCGATTGCCCGCCTTGTCAGCTTGTGCAATCAATCTATGCGGGGGGTCGTTGGGCGATGAATCATTATTACCATTCATCCGCGCCCTGTTCGAGGAGTACCTGATTCCACACGAACTGATCTGTTTTGAGGTGACCGAAACTGCGGCCATTGCCAACCTGAACGGCGCGACCTTGATCATTCGCGAACTGAAATCGTTAGGTTGTCGTTTTGCTCTGGACGATTTTGGCAGTGGCATGTCGTCATTCGGATATTTGAAGCACCTACCTGTCGACTACCTGAAAATCGATGGTAGTTTTGTCAAAGATATGTTGCATGATCCGATTGACACAGCCATGGTGCAGGCTATCAACAATATTGGCCACGTCATGGGTTTGCAGACGATTGCCGAATTTGTGGAAAACGACGATATTCTCGCCCGTTTGGCGGAGATCGGCGTCGATTTTGCACAAGGCTATGGCATTGGAAAGCCGTTGCCTATCGATACCCTGATTGAGTATTAAGAAATCCAATCTTTCCTTTAATTTATACCGTCTAATATCCACATAAACGCATATCCATGAGGGTGTGGCGGCATGATTGTTGAACAACCATGGCAGAAAGATATACCGCGGGCACATAACCGTGCAGAGCTTTGTGGTCAGCTCGCCCTCAATAGCACCCGTGCGCACAGCCCCCTGGGACAACACCTGCTGCAATCCAACCTGATCACCACAGAGGCGTTGAAACAGGCCCTCAGCAAGCAAACCAAGCAACATGGCAAAAAATTGGGCGAGCTATTGCTGGAATCCGGCGCGCTCAGCCGCGAAGACCTGGAAATAGCACTGGTTGAGGCCCTGAACGTACCACGAGTCTGCTTAGGTGACTTCGACATTGATTCCGATGCGATTCACTTAGTGCCAGAATCGCTAGCCAGACGGTATCGTGTCATGCCGTTGATGTTGTCGACCGATACCCTGGTTGTGGCCGCTGATTCCATCTTATCTGGCGAGACCCTGGATGCATTGCGGTTCGCCACACAACGGCGGATTCTGCAAACCATCGCCAGCAGTCACGATATTGATGAATCCATCAATCAGCATTTTTTCCGCCTGGCGGATAGCCCGGTCCTACAACAGTTTGAAGCGCAACTAGTCGAATCGGAAGCAGATCAGGTCGACATCAAGGAAGCCGAACAGCTCGCACATCGACAGCCGATAGTTAAGCTGGTGGATTCAATGTTGCTGAACGGCGTACAACAAAAGGCCTCGGATATCCATATCCGCCCAGAATATCGTCATTTCGAACTGCTCTACCGGATTGACGGCACATTGGTCAAAGTGCGCGAGTTCCCGAAAGCAGTGCTGGCGGCTATCGTCAGCCGGATCAAGATTCTGGCTCGACTCAATATTGCGGAACGTCGTCTGCCCCAAGATGGCCGAGTACGCTATTCCGTCGATGGCAAAGCCGTGGACCTGCGCATTTCCATCATCCCAATGATGTGTGGCGAGAGTGTCGTGATCCGGGTATTAAACAAAAGCCAGGGCATGCGCAGCATTCACGATATTGGGCTGGCCGGTGAAGATGAAGCTCGATTCATAGACCTGTTGGAGCACTCGCACGGCATCATTCTGGTCACCGGGCCAACTGGCTCAGGCAAATCCACCACGCTGTATGCCGCCTTACAGGAAATCCACAAACAGAACGCCAATATCATCACCGTGGAAGATCCGGTGGAGTATGAAATGCCTGGCGTCAGGCAGATTGAAGTTCATCCGCACATTGACTACACCTTTGCCAAAGCCTTGAGATCAATCCTGCGACATGACCCGGATGTGGTCATGATCGGCGAAATGCGGGATGGCGAAACCTGCAAGATCGCCGTAGAAAGCGCCTTGACTGGCCATTTGGTACTATCGACCTTGCACACGAATGATGCAGCCAGCTCGATCGTGCGACTGATGGAAATCGGCATCGAGCCTTACATGATTCGGGCTGCACTGATCGGTGTCATGGCCCAACGACTTGTGCGGATGAACTGCCCACACTGCCTGGAAGAGGAAAAAGTCTCGCCACTGATGCGGCAGAATCTAGGACTACACTCGGATGAAGTGTTCTATAAAAGCAAAGGATGCGACCAGTGCCATGGTACTGGCTTTTCCGGGCGGCGGGCGGTGTATGAACTGCTCACGATGAGTGACATGATTCGTGAGCACATACAGCCTCTTGTCTCGACCGATGTGCTGCGCACACTTGCCATTGAAGGGGGCATGACCCCCATTCACCTCAATGGCCTGTCTCTGGCACGCAAAAAACTGGTATCTGCTGCAGAGATCTATCGGTCTTGTATGTAACCCTTTGGTCAGCTGTGCTGATGGTGCATATGATCCAAGTATCATTGATGACAGCAGTACTTACCCACTACCTGATCACCCCTTCCACTTGGCCAGCAATGTGGTGATTTCCTCGATCGCTTGGTCTCCCTCGCCATGCTGTACCGCCTGCTGTACACAACCTCGCAGGTGATCCTGCAGAATCTGCAAGGACACCGCATCCAGCGCAGCGCGTGCCGCCTGGATCTGGGTCAACACATCTACGCAATAGCGATCCGATTCAATCATGCTGGCTATGCCTCGAACTTGGCCTTCAACCCGCTTCAAACGCTGCAGCAACTGTCGTTTGTGCGGTTGTACGGTCTGGCGATCTGGTTGCTCATCATGGCAACATGCTGAATTCACCTCAGACGACATCGTAGCCCGCCGCTTCCACGGCAGCTTTAAGCTGCTGTGGCTGCACTTGTACCGGGTCATAGGCAATCTGTACTTGGCCACTGGCCAGTTCCACATTGACAACCCCTACCCCCACCACTGCCTGCAACGCCTTGGTGACGCTGTTGACACAACCGCCACAACTCATTCCACCCACCTTGATTTGCAACTGTTCCATGATTCGCTCCTTGATTACAAAGAAAAGTCTTTATCGATTTGGCCGCCAACGCTTCAGCAACAATGCATTCGATACCACCGATACAGAACTCAACGCCATGGCCAACCCGGCGATGATCGGGCTCAGCAAACCAGCAGCGGCCAATGGGATACCCAATATATTGTAAAGAAACGCGAAAAACAGGTTCTGCCGGATTTTGTTCAGGGTGGCCCGCGATAGCTCAATCGCATCGGCCACCGCATGCAGGCTATTGCGTTTGAGCGTGATATCCGCCGCAGCCATCGCAGCATCGGTACCGCTCCCCATGGCAAAGCTGATATCTGCTGCAGCCAGGGCTGGTGCATCATTGACCCCATCGCCAACCATGCCAATATGCACTCCACTGGTTTTCAATGCCGCAATTGCTTCCGTTTTGTCTGCCGGCATCAGTTGCGCCTGCCAAGACTCGATATGTGCTGTATTAGCAATAGCCTGCGCGGCAGTGGCATGATCTCCAGTCAGCATCAGGCTTGTTACGCCCAACCGTTTTAACCTGGCCAGTGCCTCGGGCGAGTCGTCCCGAATTGGGTCTGCCATGGCAAATCCAGCCAGCAATCGATCGTCACATGCAAATCCACTGACAGCCCAACCTTTGCTACGCCATTCGTCAGCAGGCAATAAATCAGTTGCCACCCCATGTCTGGCCAACCAGCCCAGCGCACCAAAACGATAGCGGTGATTACCTAGTTGAGCCCAGACCCCTTGCCCCGCTTCATTGTTGACCGCTGCACCAGGTACAGGTACCACATCCTGCCCATGCAGCCAATCAGCCACCGCTGTGGAAAGTGGGTGGGTCGAACCAGCAACCAACGCCGCGAGCACTGCTGGCATCGGCGTATCTTGCATGATCGATTGCGGCCAATGTGCCACCACAGCGGGCTGACCTGCCGTCAATGTTCCAGTTTTGTCAAAGGCTACCGTTGTCAGCCGGCCAGCGTGCTCCAATGCCGTAGCGTGCTTGATCAAAATGCCATGCCTAGCTGCCAACCCACTGGCGACAATCACTGCAGTTGGCGTCGCCAAGCCTAGTGCGCATGGGCAGGCAATGACCAGTACAGCCACCGCATTGATCAGCCCAGTTTCAAATCCATCAACCCACCACCACCCCAGCCAGGTCAACAGTGCAAGCACCAATACCACTGGCACGAAAACCGCTGAAACCCGATCTGCCAACTGTTGAATGGGAGCCTTGCTACCTTGTGCCTCGCGAGTCAACTTGATGATTTGCGCAAATTGGGTATGTGTACCGGTTTGTGTTGCACGGCCGTGCAATGTCTGATCTTGATTGATGGTGGCTGCAAATAGCGGGCTACCTTGAGCTTTACCGACTGGCAAACTCTCTCCGGTCAAGGTCGATTCATCCACACTGCTTACGCCTTGTTCAACTACGCCATCGACCGGGATGGCATCCCCTGGCAGCACCACAAACAGGTCACCGGGCAACAAGCTGGCAGCAGGTACCTTAACCAGACGGCCATCTCGCTCCACGTTAGCGATCTGGGGTGCCAGTTTGGTCAATGCCTGCAAAGCCTCCAAGGTGCGGTACTTCGCCTGCCCTTCTAGCCACTTGCCAAGCAACACCAATGTGATGACGGAGGCACTGGCCTCAAAATATACATGGCCGTGGTCCTGAGTCAGCCATATCACCGTACTGAACAGCCATGCAGCCGACGTACCCAATGCTACCAGTACATCCATATTGGCAGCCCCACCACGCAATGCGTTCCAGGTCCCGCGATAAAAACGCCAACCTGCCACAAACTGAACTGGGGTTGCCAACACAAATTGCAACCACAGCGGGAGCATCCACTCATGGCGATCTGCAAACATGCCAACCATCTGTATCACCAACGGTACAGTCAGCATTATGGATACCCCCATCAGGTACCATTCGCTCCTCGCCGGCCCTGCAGATAGGGCCCCACCTACACCAATGGGAGTTGCACCATAGCCCGCTTTCTCAATTGCGGCCAGCACACCATCAAGGCTGGTCTGCCCCGGCTGAAGCGTTATTTGCGCGGTTTCTGCCGCAAAATTCACCTGGGCCATCACACCTGGTAGTCGATCCAATACTTTCTCGATTCGACCGGCACAGGCGGCACAGGTCATACCAAGAATTGCCAGCTCATGTTCTGCAGGTGATACTGCATAGCCAGCTCGCTCGATTGCCTGTACTACTGCACTGGTATTCGTACCATCGAGTAAATCCACCTCTGCCGATTCGGCCCCAAAGCTCACGCTGGCCGATACCCCAGGCAAGCGATTCAGTACCTTCTCGATTCGCGCAGCACAGGCCGCACACGTCATACCAGAAATGGGAAGGCTGAGATGGCGAAATGATGAATGCTTGATGGCCATGATGCTTACCTAGTGAAATGGTTGAGATCAATATACCCCTAAGGGGTATAAAAATTCAAGCGCAAATTAACTGTCAAAGTAGACTAAATTGCATGGAACATTCACCTTCGCTATTCAGGCTTGCATCTGAAATCGGGATCGCCATACCGGCGTTACTCAGTAGTCTGCTTGAATCCGGCAAAACCCAATATGTGTTCAGCAAGGAAAATTCATCTGGGGAACATGACCTGATTGATCCACCCGCCCTGTTCAGTTCAATTGATTTCGAATGGATCAGTGCAGCGGAAAGTGCCGAGATCATGACGGATTGGCTCCATCCTCGATTTCAAGCAGGCCGCCGCTTTTTGCCATTTGCTCAATCTGGCGCTGGTGATAGCTATTGCTTGATGCCTTTGGCCAATAGTGAAACTGGCGTGGCTTTGATCTGGCATGACAGTGATGAAAGCCTGCTGGAGCATGGCAGCTTTTCTGACTTTGTTTGCGTACAGTTTTTACAAGCGTTTTCGAATTTGAATCACCTGCTTGATCACTATACTGAATCAGACACGGTCAAGCTTGTTCGAACCGACGTGGACAACATCACCCGATTCATGGCGCCGGAAACACGTCAGCTGCTGCGGTCTCTCTGCAACCTTGAGCCAACCTACCGACCATTCGTATATGGGCCAAACGCACGACCCAAACAGGTGTTGTCCTTCATCTCACAAGCCCAACTTGAAGAAGTCCTGCTTAATTTCCCACAACCCAATGAGCCCCCTTTCCCCGTGACGCCCCGGTGGGATTGTGAATGAAATCACTTATGAACAGCATTGTATGAACGTAGTCCGGGTCTGGTAACAGGTAATCTCGCCTGGGCTACGCTCTGCAACAAAAAACGGCACCCATTCTTCTGGTGCCGTCATTCTTCCTTCAGTCCACAGCTTTCGCTGTCAACGTTCATTCGGCCCGCTCGCCTATCCGCCCTTCCTTACCGGCCAACAGACCCAGAATATTCTGCTTGTGACGCCAGATCAGCAATGCGGCGATCAATGTCACGGCAATCACCGTCTCGGTATGACCAATGAAGCGATAAGTGACGATGGGGCTAGCTATCGCAGCACACAAAGCAGCCAGCGATGAAATCCGCAACAATAACGCTACCACCATCCATACCAGCAAGGTGGCCAAACCGACCCACAGATTCAATGCGAACAACACCCCGGCAGCGGTTGCCACGCCCTTACCGCCCTTGAAGCGGAAAAACACTGGCCACATGTGACCAACCACCACTGCCAGGGCCACCAATGCAATGTCGTTTTGAGTCAGACCCAATTGCGGCGCCACCATGTTGGCCAAAAACACTGCCAGCCAGCCCTTCAAGGCATCCCCCAGCAAGGTAAGCACAGCCGCTGCTTTGTTGCCGCTACGCAACACATTGGTTGCCCCCGGATTGTTTGAACCGTAGGTGCGAGGGTCTGCCAAGCCGAATACGCGGCTGACCAAAACGGCAAAGCTGAGTGATCCAATCAAATAAGCAACAACAGCTGACGCTATCGAGAGCATGGCAATTCCACTAAAATAGACAGCTTTGATTGTAAGGCATCGCGCCACGCAGCCATATCGGGACAACCCCGTCGACCTGCCGCGCCTATCACGATGGATATCATTTTCCTGCACGAAGTCCGTATCGACACGCTGATTGGCGTGTATGAGTGGGAACGCCAAGCGCCCCAAACCCTACAATTGGACCTCGAAATCGGTTTGCCACAAACGGTAGCCTGTCAAACCGACAATATCGACGACACCATTGACTATGGCAAGGTGGTCGAACGCCTTCGCCAAACCCTGGCGGAACAACATTTCCTGCTGCTGGAAGCGCTGGCAGAACACATTGCCCAGCTGATCATGCTCGAATTCGGCGCCCCTTGGGTCCGCATCAGCGTGGCCAAACTTGGCCTATTGCGCGGGGTGAAGCGGGTTGGGGTCAGCATCGAACGTGGCAAGCGAGGCTAAGCAATACAACAGGATCGGCATGAACAGAGATAAGTCGCCAGTTCATGCCAATCCTCGTGCGACATTACATTTTGAAGCGCATCGATAAATCGACGGCTTTGATGTCTTTGGTCAAGCGACCGATCGAAATGCGGTCGACACCGGTAGCAGCGATATCGGCCACCGTATCCAAACCCACGCCACCGCTGGCTTCCAGCTCGGCACGACCTGCTGTCATTGTCACAGCTTCCTGCATTTGATCCAGGCTCATATTATCCAATAGAATCAACGTCGCACCGGCCGCCAACGCTTGCTTCAACTGGTCAAGCGTCTCCACTTCGATCTGGATGGTGACACCTGGTTTGGCCAACGTCAGGGCTTGTTGCAGTACAGCGCCGATTGAGCCTGCAGCCATGATGTGGTTTTCTTTGATCAGAATGCCATCAAACAGCCCGATCCGTTGATTGTGGCCACCACCCACGGTCACCGCGTACTTCAACCCCAGGCGCAGACCAGGCAAAGTCTTACGGGTATCCAGAATCTTGGCCCGAGTTCCCTTTACCGCCTCTACATATTGACGGGTCAAAGTAGCAACTGCCGACAATGTCTGAAGAAAATTCAACCCACTGCGTTCAGCGGTCAAGAGTGAGCGTGCTGGGCCCGACAGTTCGCACAAACGCTGTCCCGGTATAACCAGCTCACCTTCCGCCACTTGCCAGGCCACTGTAACGTTCGGGTCAACCTGCCGGAAGACTTCCTCAAACCATGCCGTACCACATACCACCGCTGCTTCACGTGAAATGACCGTTGCCACACCCAGTCGATCAGCCGGGATCAGTTGAGCTGTCAAATCACCATCACCGATATCTTCGGCCAAGGCGGAAGTAACGTTCTGGCGGATTACATCATTGAGTGTCATGCTTAAATGGCTCCTGCCCGGTTGAAGTATCGCCCCGCACTTTACTGAAGCCAGCCGGCCGCTGCAACTTGCGGCAGCATGCGTATAATGCCTCTCTTTTTGATTTGAGCCACCCGATGAAAGTTGCCTCCAGTATTGCTACCGCCCGCCAGGCCAGCGCCGAGCTGGTGGTCGAGGTCATCGAGGCGGCGCGCGATATGGCAGGGTTGAGCCGAGTGGAAAGCACGTTACTGTTTCTCACCAGCGACTTTTCACCCGACATCGCCAACACGCTGCGAACTGCGGCCAGGGCTGCTGGTACAACTCAAATCTTCGGTTGTACCGCAATGGGGCTGGCCACTGAAGAAGAATGGGTCCTGGATGGTGCCGCAGCCTGTGCCATGGTCTTTGGTGAAGGTGTTGGTATCGGCCCTGCACCGATCGGCCGAGAGCGTGAACAACTACTGACGTTGGCAGCACCTAGTGCTATCAATCAACTATGGCTGAATTCCCCTGGCAGTCGTTTTGGCGGTGTGGCAGGTGATGCCACTGGGCACGGGCCGTACGCCATTTTCCGCAACGCGGGATCTGTCATGGAAGGTCATATCGACTTCCGATTGACAGGTATGCGTTGTCGCGTAGCGGCAGCCCACGGCTATCGACCATTGGCCGACGGCTTACCTGTCACCGCAGTCAACCGCTTCACCATTACGGAATTGGATGGCGTACCACCCTGGCAAACACTACAGCGCGTATTGCCTGGTTATGAACGGGCCACGCCGATGCGCCAACTGGAAACGCGTCTGGCCCTGCTCGTCGAAGCTGGCAACGATATCGTACCCTGCCCTTTGTTATGTTTGGATGAGCATAGCATCACCATGACTCGCCAGCTGGAACCTGGTCAACGGGTGTTTTGGGGGTTGCGGCAAGCCTTGTATAGCGAACAGGAAACCGCCAGCTTGCTGGAGACCATGACGACAGACATGACTGAGCCCCCCAGCTTTGGTCTGATGTTTACCAGCGCCGGCCGGGGCCCCGCGTTTTATGGTGGGGAAGATCTGGACTTGGTCCAGTTTCGTCGTCAATTTCCCAATGTCCCGCTGTTGGCCTTGTACGGCAATGGCCAGATCGCGCCTGGCCAACCTGCCCGTATGCTGGACAACAGCGTAGTATTTGGCCTGTTCTGGCCCACTGCATGATGGAAGTTTGAAATGTTCAATCCAACCCGAGATCAGGCCCGCCAGTTTTTATTCGATACATGGCGCAAGTATCGCGAACAACAACCTCTGACCGATCTGGAAAAAATCACGATCGGTATTCTGGTGGCACACCCTGAATACCACACTATGCTGGACCAACCTGATCGTTATCTGGATCGGGACTACCTACCCGAACATGGCAACACCAACCCGTTCTTGCATCTGTCCATGCACCTGGCTATTGAAGAACAGTTATCAATCGACCAACCGGCCGGGGTCAAGGCGCTGTACTTGAAACTATGCGAGCAGCAACAGGATGAGCATGCCGCGTTGCACGATATGATGGATTGTCTGGCAGAAATGATCTGGCATGCCCAGCGTTATCAGACCTCACCCGACCCGGCGATCTATCTGGGGTGCTTACGTCGTAAATTAGGGCAACAGGATTCAGCATAAACAATGGCCGGGTCAACCGGCCATTGTTACTGACTGCTTCAACAAAATGATCAGCGCTTGATGGTCAGATCACTCGGCTGGCTGGCAAAGTAGGCTGCCAGATTGTTGATGTCATCCTTGCTCAGACCCTGAGCCTGTGGTGCCATGATGGCATTCTTGCGTTTGCCGCTCTTGTAATCTTTCATTGCCTGAATCAGGTAATCCTTGTATTGCCCTGCCAGTTTTGGGAAATCCGGATTGGTGCTGTTACCGCCTGGGCCATGGCATGCTACACAGACCTGATCTGATTTGCTCTTGCCCGCCTCGATATTGGCCGCACCTGCTTGCACCACCCACATACAGGTAGTCAGTGCGCATATTGTGATCATCGATTTCATCATGCACCCCTTCATTTGGCTTTGCCGTAATAAGCAGCCAGATCTTCCATATCCTGATCGCTCAGACTACTGGCAATGCCGCGCATGGAGGGATGATCACGCTCGCCCGTTTTATAGGCTTGCAGCGCTTTGACGATGTATTGCGGATGCTGCCCGGCAATCTTGGGCACGGAATAGACACTGGGAAATGCGGTTTTATAGGTCTCGATGCCATGACAGCCCATGCACATCGAGTTCTTTTTTGCGCCAGCCTGGGCATCACCCACAGCCTGCGCCTGCAGCGAGATGCTGCCCATCAACACTGCCACCAGCAGTGCTGACCCCTCCACTTTGAAGTTGCTCACTTTCTGCCTCTTGTGTTGTCTGCCTCTGTATCCAATACGGGGGCATTGCAGTATGCCCCTGAACAACGGGCTCGACTGCAGCGAATCCAGCCTCCGCCGGGCATTGTAGCATCGCTTTTTCAGCGGCTACCAGCACCGATCAGCATTTCAATGAATGCGCACATAAACAAGAGTTAATACATTGATGATTAAACAGAAATGGTGTAGCCAACGCTACACCACCATTTGTTTCCTATTAGGCTCGCCACTGGTAAAACGCCACTGCACCCGACTCATCCAATTCATCTCGTTGATGAACAAAGCCCAACTTGCCCAACACACTGGCTGATGCATGATTTTCAGGATCAATCGTTGCCAACAATTCAAGAATACCCCACTGTGATGTCGCATGTGACAGGAATGCCTGCCCGACTTCGGTCGCCAACCCCTGCCTCCAATAGGTCGGAGCAAAAGCGTAGATCAACTCCAGTGGTTGATCGGTCGGTGAGCTGATCCCCACAAAACCGATGATCTGGCCATCTTCTGGCAGTACCACTGCAAATGTGCCATATCGCCAGCGTTCATAGCCAAAGGTCAACCGTTCGATCCAGTAATGGATGGTCGGTACATCCAACGGCTTACCATCCCCCATCCAGCCTATGGTCTGTGGGTCACTGCACAAGCCAAACAGCGCGTCGAAATCAGCCCGTCCAAACTCGCGAACCAAAGTGCGAGAGGTGGTAAACAGCGTCTGCAATACACGCGCCGGGCCATAATGCCGCATGTGCCAACCTTGTTCATCCAGCATCAGGTAACCGCCATTGCCCGCATACCAGTCCGGAAGTACCATCCGCGTACGGACCTTCCCATCGACATCATAGTGATGACGACCGGGACGGTGGGTATGGCCGTGAATCAACAAATCACATCCCTGATCACGGAACAGTGACAATACTGCATCACGGTTCACATCCATGATTGCCGTTGCTTTGTTTTGCTTGGCCATCTCACTTTTTTTGCGGATCTGCTCAATGACAGCCTTGCGTGCCTCCAATGGTTGCAGCAGGAACTGCGCCAGCCATTGCGGATTGCGTACCATGGTTCGGAACTGCTGGTATTCGATGTCGTCGGTACACAATGCATCACCATGTGACAGTACAACCGACTGACCATTCAGTGTCAGTAGATAGGGGTCAGGCAGCAAAGTCAGGCCTGCAGCGCTTGCAAACCCTTCTCCCAGCAGAAAGTCACGATTGCCATGCTGCAGATAAAGTGCCACACCTTGCTGAGCAACGCGCTGCAACGCATCAACAATTTCCTGATTGAACAACGCTGGCAAGTCGTCGTCCCCTGCCCAATATTCAAAGAAATCGCCCAAGATGTATACAGCACCGGCAGCAGGCGCCAATTCACGACAAAACTGGTGAAACAACTCGACAGTTTGTGGCTCATCTGGCGTCAGATGCAGGTCGGAGATGCAATAGATCGGTTTCATGATGACTCGACGAAGAAACGGGCGCATAGCGCCCGTTTGGATGCGGCAAACAAAGGCGTAGTAGAGGCCGATTCGAACCCATACTACTGCTACCAGTCATGCCAGATTCGCGGCAGACTTACAATACCTCGGCGCTCTGAATCACAACATCATCCACTGGTACATCCTGATGGAAACCCTTGGAGCCTGTTTTTACCTGACGAATACTGTCGACCACATCCTGACCGGCAGTGACCTTGCCAAACACTGTATAGCCGTACCCACGTGGATCAGGTGAAGTGAAGTTCAGGAAATCATTATCCCCCACGTTGATGAAGAACTGGGCGGACGCCGAATGCGGATCGGGTGTACGGGCCATGGCGATGGTATAGATATCGTTCTTCAGGCCGTTATCTGCTTCGTTCTTGATCGGGTCACGTGTATCCTTTTGCTTCATACCCGGCTCAAAACCGCCGCCCTGAATCATGAAGCCATTGATCACACGGTGAAAAATGGTGCCGTTGTAGTGGCCATCGCGTACATATTGCAAAAAGTTTTCGACCGTAACGGGCGCCTTTGCCTCATTCATTTCGATCACGATATCGCCAAAATTGGTCACGAGTTTGACGCTGGCCATGGTGGATTCCTTATGTTGAAACGGGCGACACCCTGTCGCCCTGTATTGTGTTACTAAGCAGTGTAGACCGAAATCGTTTATTTGCCGGTTGCCAGCGCATCGCCGTCTTTCAGCAGTTTCACCGATTCAATCACAACCGGTTTTTGCGGCACATTTTGATGCATGCCCTTGTTGCCAGAAGGTACGGCAACAATTTTGTTGACCACATCCATGCCCTCTACCACCTTGCCGAAAACGGCGTAGCCGAAATCGCGCACACCGTGGTCGAGAAAGCCATTATTGTTCACATTGATGAAAAATTGCGCCGTGGCCGAATCCACGTCAGCCGTACGGGCCATGGCAACCGTGCCAATTTCATTTTTCAAGCCATTGTCGGCTTCATTCTTGATCGACGCCTTGGTGGATTTCTCCGTCATATCCGGAGTCATACCACCACCTTGCACCATGAAATTGGGGATGACGCGATGAAAAATAGTGCCCTTATAGTGGCCGTTTTTCACATATTGCAGAAAATTATCCACGGTTTTTGGTGCTTTTTCCGGATACAGCTCCAGCTTGATGGTGCCCATACTGGTCTTCATTTCCACCAAAGGATTGGCGGCGAATACATTGGCGGCCAATGTCAACATGGCGCCGAACACCATCTTTTGCATGATGCGCATATTATCTCCTGAACAATGTGGAATCAGTGCGCGCGGATCAGCGCGCTACGAATAGGTTACCAATTGTGGAACGGACAGACAGTCGGTCAGCCGGTTCCTTCATATACGATCTTCCAGCGGCCCTCTTCGAACGCCCAGAACTGACGCTTCCTGGTCTGATTGACCAGGTTATTGCTTTGATAGTTCTGATCGAAGGTGATCAGGGCCATGGGCGTCGCCCCGGGGTAACGCAGCATGCTGATGTTCAATAGCTGTACGCGTGCCCAGGTTTTGCTTTCGTTAATTTGCTGCTTTTGCCGAGCCCAGTATTCAAGATCACTGCCATCGGCAGAAAATCTGGTGGAATAATGAGTCAAATACCGGCTGGTATCCAGGCTTTCCCAATCCTTGCGCCATCCCTCCAGCTGCTGCGCCAATGCTGCACGTTGCGCTTGCCATTCGGACTGATTGACCCATTGCACACCATTGGAAATCACCACCGGTGTGCCGCCGATGCGCAACCACCGGCCTACTTCGCCCATGTCCTGATTGGTCAACACCACACAACCATTACTGGCCAGCGGCGCACGGCTATAGGTGTCATAGGGCGTGCCATGTAACCAGATACCGGAGCCTCCCCGCTTTTGGCGTTTGTCCCACTCATTGGGGTAATTCAGCGGCCAAGCCCCAATGCCATACAGTTCGGCTTGTCTGCCATACAACTTATCCAGCTTGGCGCGTTCCAGCTTGGAGGTAACATGGTAGACACCGATCGGTGTACGTTGATCACCCTCTTTGGCCTTTTCAAACCCCTTTTTACCGATCGTGATGTAGTAATCGCTGACATAGCGCGGCACACCATTTTCATTACGATAGACAAACAATCTTGAGCGTGTGGTATCCACCACTACCGCGTAGGGTTGATCGGGAGCCAATTGTAAAAGTGCCGACGGTACCGCATTAGCTGGTGGTGGTGCCTGATACCGCGACAAGCGCACCAATGCTTCATGTCGCAAGTCGGACACCACCTCGCCAGAAGCACCATTGGCATCACCCATGGTACTCAATGGCTTGCTACGGGCCAGCAACAGGTCACCTTTGATCAAATGTGCCAACCGGTAATTAGGTTCGATTTCAAGCAGACGATCGACAATCTTCAGTGCCTCACCCAGTCGTCCCTCACGAATACGCTGCAGAGTCGCAACCAGCAAGGGCTCCGGCTTGCTGGGCAACGGAGCGAGCAAATCGCGCATCACTTGTTTGGGCAAGCGCACAATACCAGAACTCATGGAATTGGCCGTCGGCGGTGCCACATACAATACCCCAGCCATCACCACAATCAGCCGTGTGGCGGTTTTAAAGTGGGGGCGACGATTACGTGCGCTCATCGCTTAGCGGCCAAGCCGCTCTTCGACGATTTGCCAGCGACCACCGGTCTTGGCTAACACCAGCGTTTTACCTGTTGTGGATTTCAGCGCATCTGAACTGTAGCGTTGAATAAACGACACTACCGCGCGATCGCTTCCCTCCAGCTTGACTTGTGGCTGCGCCACCCCTATGTCGATACGCTTGGCACGACCAATACGGTCGCGGCGGGAGTCCTCCCACTTGCTACGTGCTTCGCCATTGGGTGGACGAAAACCTTTTGCATAGTGCTCCAGGTAGGCAGCAACCTTGCGGGATGACCAAGCCTGCGCCCAATTGTTTACCGTACGCAGGACATCATCCACCACAGCATCATCACTACTATTCTTCGGTTGCCTCTCAGGCTCCGCAGGTTTGGCCGGTTCCGGCTTTGAATCAGGCGCTGCAGCTGTCGAGGGCTTCTCCGCCGGCTTGCTTATGGGTGCGGGGGTAGCTACGGGCTTGACCACAGGAACTGGCACGGGAGCAGGCGCTGTGGTGGGTGTCGAAGCCTTGGCAGTTGGGGCCGGCGTGGGATTGGTAGCTGGGTTTGTTTGCTGACGACCACTACCTGCACGGCTGAAAAGTTCACGAATCAGTGATAGCTTGGTATTGGCGTTGCTGTTGCTTTTGTCCAGTTGCAATGCCTTGTCATAGGCTTGACTGGCCAGCTTGGCGTAGATGTCACCCAGGTTTTCATGGGCCACGGAATAACTGGGATGAGTCTGAATCGCCATTTCCAGCGCCTGCCGGGCCTTGTCATACTGATTTTGGGCGGCGTACAGCACTGCCAGATTATTGTATGGCTCTGGCAATTCCGGAAAATCTTCCGACAAGGCGGTGAAAACCTTGATGGCTTCCTGTGTACGATTCATCTCCGCCAGTACCAGCCCCTTCTGAAATCGCACCTGGGCATCCTTCGGATTGGTGGCAAGGAACTTGTCAGCGCGTTCCAGCGCTTGGGCATACTGGCCCTGTTTGGCCATTTTGGCGATTTCCTGTGGCTCGGCAGCTTGGACGGACAAGAGCGGCAACAAGGCAAAAACAGCGGCTGAAACAATCGGACGCAATTTCATGGTGAAGGGGGTCACATTCCAAGGACGCATAATTTACAAATTTTATCAGAAGCCGCCCGCAAATTGGCTGCCATGCATTGAGTTACCCATGATGACAGGCTCCGTGCGCTGTCTGGCAGAATAACCCTATCGCTCGAAGGCCAACCAAATCACTCGCAGAATTCCACAAGGCTTTGTAATATGTAAGCTTTTTCGATATCCAGCATGTCTCCTACACTACAAACCGTTTTATTACTCTCGGCGTCCAACGTGTTCATGACGTTTGCCTGGTACGGCCACCTCAAAGACATGTCCAGCAAGCCCTGGATTATCGCCGCGCTGGCCAGTTGGGGTATCGCCTTGTTCGAATACCTGTTGCAGGTGCCTGCAAATCGCATCGGCCACACCACGCTCAGCCTGTCGCAGTTGAAGATCATTCAAGAAGTCATCTCACTGACCGTCTTTGTCCCCTTTGCAGTGTTCTATATGCAGCAACCGTTCAAATGGGATTATGTGTGGGCTGCCATGTGCATTCTGGGTGCGGTGTACTTCATGTTCCGGGCGTAACCACTGGCCATTGCGCATGACCAGTCCACGACACAAAACCGTTCCTCTACTGTTTTAGGTTAAAATCCCGCTTTTACACGATATTCTCCAATTCCTCGCATTATGAGCAGCGACAACACAACGCCCGTCATTTCCAATTTCATCCGTTCGATCATCGACGACGATCTCGCCACGGGTAAGCACAAAGGCATCATCACCCGCTTCCCGCCTGAGCCGAACGGTTATCTACATGTTGGCCATGCCAAATCCATCTGCCTGAATTTCGGGCTGGCGGAAGACTATCAGGGCCAATGCAACCTGCGTTTCGATGACACCAACCCTGAAAAAGAATCGGTTGAGTATGCCGAATCCATCCAGGCTGATATCAAATGGCTGGGTTACCAGTGGAATGGCGAAGTAAAGTGGGCTTCCGATTATTTTGATCGGCTCTATGATTTGGCCGAAGAACTGATCCGTGCCGGCAAGGCTTATGTATGCGAGTTAACTGCAGAACAAATGCGCGAATATCGCGGCAATTTTTCCGAGCTCGGCAAGAATAGCCCTTACCGCGATCGCAGTGTAGATGAGAACCTTGATTTGTTCCGCCGCATGAAGGCAGGGGAATTCCCTGACGGCAGCAAAACCTTGCGCCTGAAAATCGACATGACTTCGCCCAACCTGAACCTGCGCGATCCGGTGTTCTATCGAATCCGCCGTGCACACCACATCCGTACTGGCGACAAGTGGTGCATCTATCCAATGTATGACTACACCCATTGCATCTCGGATGCCATCGAACACATCACCCATAGCCTGTGCACATTGGAGTTCGAGGCACATCGTCCATTATATGACTGGGTGCTGGATAACATCAGTATTGGATGTCACCCTCAGCAGATCGAATTTTCCCGTGCCGAATTGCTTTATGCCGTCACTTCCAAGCGCAAGCTGAATCAATTGGTAACCGAAGGCCTGGTAACCGGCTGGGATGATCCTCGCATGCCGACCATATCTGGCATGCGTCGTCGTGGCTATAGTCCGGCTGGTATTCGCTTGTTTGCACAACGTTGTGGTGTCTCCAAGAGCGAAAACGTCATGGACTATTCGGTACTGGAAGGTGCTGTACGTGAGACGCTGGAGGCCGAAGACCCGCGCGTCATGGCAGTGCTGGACCCAATCAAGGTCACGCTGACCAACTTTGAACCAGGTGTCACCAGCTACCGTTCCGCACCGTTCCACCCACACCACCCAGAATTCGGTGAGCGCGATGTGACAATTTCGCCAGTCATCTATATCGAACGGGATGACTTTGCCGAAGTGCCGCCAGCAGGCTGGCAGCGCCTGACACCGGGTGGCGAAGTACGGCTGCGCTACAGCTATGTGATGAAATGCGACGAGGTAATCAAGGATGCCGACGGTCGTGTCATTGAGCTGAAATGCTCACTGGACCCGGCGACCCTCGGACAGAATCCAGTTGGCCGCAAGGTCAAAGGCGTGATTCATTGGGTATCTGCTGAACATGCTGTCGAGGCGGAGGTGCGCCTGTATGACCGACTGTTCACCGTCGAGCGCCCAGATGCTGTACGTGGCGACGACGGCGAATATGTCGATTTCAAACAGTTCATCAATCCGAACTCATTGAAAGTGGTCACTGGCTATATCGAGGCATGCGTAAAGGATGCCGTACCTGAAACCCGTTATCAGTTCGAACGCATTGGCTATTTTGTGACCGACCGCTACGATCACCAGCCGGGTAGCAAGCTGGTGTTCAACCGTACCGTTGGCCTGAAAGATTCATGGGCCAAGCAAAACTGACCCAATGAGCCAGTGGACGCCTTGGGCGACGCTGCAATAGACTGTGAGCCGGCCTTTTAAGCCGGCTTTTTCATTCCTTTGCAGTGTCACGAAAGCCAGAATAATGAAGCGTACACTCATTACCCTTAGCCTTACCGCACTAATACCTGCTGCCAGCTGGGCACAGAATCAAGACTGGATCAAAACCAGCGACCGATACACCCAACCCATCCTGGAGATGAACAGTCGTTATCATCCTGAAATGGCGTCACTCGATGGCTTGGAAGCCTTTGACACCCAGATCGTCGATCTACAGCCCAATCTTGATCAACGACGGGAGCGCGATCTCAAAAAGGCGTTGACGACCCTCGCCAACGCTGACAAGACTGAGCGCGACCCACGCGTCAAACAGGATCTGATGATCCTGACTCGACGCCTGCAACAGGATTTGACGGGAAACCAGCTTTTTCGCACCCACTTGATTCCCTACATCAACGTATCGGAAAACATCTTTCATGGGTTGGAAGCATTGTTGCAGGAACAAAACCAACCGAACCGTAAGCAACGAGCCGTCGAGCGACTGAAACGCTATGCTGGACTGATACCGGGTAACCAGCCCTTGGTAGAACTGGCCAAGGCTCGTACCCAGGAAACCTTCAAACAGCCGGGTTTGATCGGTCCTTATCGCGATGATCTATTACAAGGAATGGGTAACACACAACGGTATCTGGATGGGATTGCCGACCTGTTCAAGACTGCCAAGCTGACCGGCTGGGAAGCCGCCCATGCCCAGCTTGCCCAGCAATTGAAAGATTACGACGGGTGGTTGAAAACCAACCTGCTGCCCAAGACTCGACGCCAAGCACAGCTACCACCAGCACTGTATGCATTCCGGTTGAAGGCAAATGGTGTGGATCTGACTCCCTCTGAGCTGATTGAACGTTCCACCGCCAGTTTTCTGGAAATCCGTGACGAAATGCAAGCACTGGCCGACCAGATCGCAAATGAACGCAAGCTGCCCAACAAGGACTACCGGGAAGTATTGCGGGTGCTGTTGGCAGAAACCCTGCCAAATGACCAGGTCTTGCCGCATTACCAGCAGCGGCTACGCACGATTGAGGCAATCATCCGTCGGGAACGTATTCTCAGCCTGCCGGAACGCGATGCGATCATCCGTCTTTCCACAGAGGCCGAAGCCGCAGCCGTACCTTCTGCACAAATGAAGCCACCTCGGCTGATCGGCAATACGGGGGAGCGAGGAGAATTCCTGATCCCACTGCGTAATCCCAATGCCAAGAGCGGGGCTGACACCAGCGACGATCTGAATCCTTCTGCATCCTGGACCTTGACCGCCCACGAGGCCCGCCCCGGCCATGAATTGCAGTTTACCCGCATCGTTGAAAACGGAGTTTCGCTGGCCCGTGGCCTGTTTGCAAATGACACAGCCAACATCGAAGGGTGGGCATTGTATAGCGAAGCATTGATACGACCTTACATGCCACCAGAAGGCCAGCTGTTGTCACTGAAGGATCGCATGTTGCGTATTGCACGTGGCTTCCTTGACCCCATGGTCAATACTGGCCAGATCACCCCGGACCAGGCCAAGGATTTCCTGATGAAAGAAGTACTGATTTCCGAAGCCTTTGCCCAACAGGAAGCCGACCGCTATGCCTTCCGTGACCCAGGCCAAGCCACATCCTACTATCATGGGTATCTGAAACTGCGGGCACTGCGTCATCAAACCGAGTTCAAGCTGGGTAAGCGTTTTGATCAGCAAGCTTTCCATGATTTCATTCTGGCGCAGGGGCTGTTGCCACCTGATCAATTGACCGATGCTGTCCGCAAAGACTTCATCCCGCGTTTTCAGTAACACCACCTGCAACCTGCCCATGCGGCGGGTTGCAGCCATCGTCAACATGATTCGCGAAAGGAGCACCCGTCATGCGCCCGGTCAGCCTGTTCATTGCCACCAGTCTGGATGGCTATATCGCACGTGAAGATGGCCGTGTCGACTGGCTGTTTGCAGATCAGGATTACGGCTATACAGCCTTCTATGAACGCGTTGATACGGTGTTGATGGGTCGCCACACTTGGCAGCAACTGAAAAGCTTTGGCGATTATCCCTATGCCGGCAAGCAAGGAGTTGTATTCTCCCACCGTCTGGCTGGGGTGGACGACCCTGATGTCAGTTTCATCATTGATCCGGTCGATACCTGGCTACGCGAGGCCCGGCAACAGGAGGGTGGAACAATCTGGCTGGTAGGCGGTGCCAAACTGGTGGATAGTTGTCTGCAGGCAGATCTGATCGACGAATTCATTCTGTCGGTACACCCGGTGATTTTGGGTGATGGCATCCCGCTGTTTCGTCCTGGCCATCGATCCCTTCCGTTGCAACTGGTCAGTCAGGAGTCATTTGATACCGGGTTGGTGCAACTGACTTATCAGCGTCGGCGCGAGTGACTTAAGGTCGAGGCACTGGCAGTGCCTCTCTCTAATACCCCTCATTTTTCCCTTCATCACCTACCCATCAAGCCAGGTAGATGGTGTGGCAGCATCCATTCCACCGTGCCTACCATCACTCCATGACCTGCACTGCAATCATTCAAAGCCATATTCAGACGATCTCATGTCCGTATAAGCAATTGACCGGAAAAGAGGCATGAGCGCTCAAAAGTCACATGGTACTGTTGGTCAGCCAACCTATTCTTCATTCCGTCACACTCTTGTCAAAAATCCCCATACATACGTCGATTTAGTGCAATACCCGGCTAATGCAATCCGCCATATTTCCGCACATAGTCAGTCAGTTACGATGTGATGCATTCCCCTCATCCATTCAATTGCCTGCAGATTTGACGAGAATGCCGATATCGTCAAATACAGATATATACGGCGAAGCCGACGGGGTTTAACTACACACCACCGTCACATCCGCTGGGCGATCAGTCGCCCGGTATGTTCTGAAGGGCATCTGGACAAGCCTGGGGTTTCATGACTAGGACAATGAGCGCCAGATTCAAGACAGTGCCCGGATATGTAAACAATGATAGGAGCTTGATGATGTTGACGCCCCCGTTTACCCGCCGTTTGCTGCTGGTGTTGCTGGCAACTGCCGGCTCCAGCAGTTTCGCTTTTGCTGCCGGCCCACAGGACCATGCCGATGAACACCGCCATGAGCGCCTTACCCAAGCTGCCCCACCCCATCAGCGCCAATCGCTTCCACCAAGCGACGCCCAGATCCGCTTCAATCTACCCGCTTCCACCAAACCTCGTCTGGATCTGGTACCGACTCAACAGGCACATCGGTTGACCGCCCCGACCACCGAGTGTAGTGATCTGGAAAAGATGGCAGCGTACAGTGGCACAGCACTGGCTGACTATGTAGCCAACCTGCCTGATGTCGAATGTACCTATGGTCTGTTCTCTGCTACCAGTAGCCAGGAAACACGCATCTATACACAAGATAACCTGCATGCGGTCGCCAATCGGCTCGCGCTGGAAGCAGCTCGTTACGACAATACCAGCCGTGCCCTGGCCAATCTGGTGCTATATCTGCGGGCAGGCTACTACCTGGCTGCGGGCGATGCCAACCGAGCTCCACCCACCAGCGTCCGCGATATCGTACGGCCCGCTTTGGCTCAGCTGATGGACAAGCCGTCACTGTTTCAGCCCAATGCCAAGGCTCGCAGTACAGCCAGCGAGGTGATGAAACTGATCACCAATATGTATGACGAGGGCTATTTTCTACCCAGAGTCAAACAATGGATCATCCAGTTGACCAACTCACCCGCCAATCCCAATGCCAGTGATATGTTCAGCACTTATGAGGCCGACGCTGGCTATACCGGATTGCTGACCATTCTGTATTACGCCCACTGGCGACCCGATGCCAAGCCCATTCTGTTACAGGATGACAGCTATGCGACGGCCTTATACAACTTCCTGCAACAAAACAAGCTGGCCCTGCTGGCCAACAAGAAAGCCTATCAACTCAGCGATACGGCCAATGAACTGTTCCGCTTCATGCAACATGATGTGATGAAACCCCGTGTCAAGCCGATGCTGAAAGGCATTCTGGCTGGCAGTAGCATGACCGGACCAGACAGCCTGTTATGGATTGCTGCTGCAAAAGGTGTGGATTACTACGACAAAGCCAACTGTGCCGAATATGGCACCTGCAATTTCCAAGACAAATTGATCGATGCCGTCCTGCCAAACCGTTACACCTGCAGTCCAACCATCCGCATCATGGCGCAGGACATGAACACAGAGCAGATGCAGGCCAGCTGCGCGGCATTGGGGGCAGAGGAAAACTATTTCCATACCATGTTGCGCACTCAGCGCAAGCCGGTTGCCAACGACAACAACACATCGCTGGAAGTGGTGGTGTTTGACGATTACACCAACTATGACAAATACGCCGGTCCGATCTTTGATATCTCCACCAACAACGGCGGCATGTATCTGGAAGGCAATCCCGCCACACCAGGCAACCAGGCCCGTTTCATCGCGCATGAGGCCTCCTGGATGCGCCCCCAGTTCAGCATCTGGAACCTGGAGCATGAATACGTCCATTATCTGGATGGCCGTTTCAATATGTATGGCGATTTTGGTGATTCCACCCAGAAACCCAGCGTCTGGTGGATTGAAGGTATCGGTGAATACCTGTCGCTGCGCAACAACAACCAGAAGGCCATCGACGCCACCCGCAGCGGCACCTACCGTCTAAGCCAGATTTTTGGCAATACCTACTCAATGAGCGACTACGTCACCCGAGCCTATCGCTGGGGCTACATGGCGACCCGCTTCATGATGGAACGGCACCGCAGTGATGTGGACAATGCTCTGGCACGCTTCCGAGTGGGCGATTACATCGGTTATCAGAATCTGATGAATCAGATCGGCACCCGTTACGACAACGAATTTGCCACCTGGGTGCAGCAAGCCACAACGGATGGTGAACCGCCGATACCCGGCGATCTGCCGGACTGTAATACCAACAAGCAGCTGGAAAATGGCTGCATGATCCGTGATATCGGCAGCAACATGGTGAAATACCTCACCCTATGGGTACCGGAAGGCGCCACCAATCTGTCTGTCCGTGTCAGTGGTGGTACAGGCAATGCCGATGCCTACCTGGGCATCAACGTTTGGCCCAGCCCACGTCACTATCACTATCGCTCGACCAATCAAGGAAACGAGGAATCCTTCAACATTGCCAACCCGGCTGGTGGCAGATGGCACTACCTGGCATTGATGGCAACCAAGCCGTTTGCGGGGGTCACCGTCTCAGCCAGCTTCAATACCCCAAGCACAATCAACCTGGCCACACAAAACGTGCAATCGCGTTGAAACTGGCTGGGGGCTTTCCTACACTGCCAACAGTGCAAATCCGCTGTTGGCAGTGGTATTGATCGCTCAGCAACCAATTGCCTCGATATTCGCAGAAAGACACACATCTAGGCTGATCGCAGCCCAGAAGCTTCATGCCACAGCCAGATGCCCAGGAGACCCCCATGCCAATCCAGCTGGATACCCATTCGCCTACACGTCATGTGGTATCCGATCTTCGCGACACCCTGTTTGTACAAACCCTGTTTGATCGATTGCCGGATATTGTCTTCTCGGTCAAAGATACAGCGGGACGTTATGTCGCCATGAGCGAAGCCTGTGTCGAACGTTGTGGCTTACGCCACAAACGCGATGCCATCGGCAAAACTGCTCATGACCTGTTCCCCGCCCATATGGCAGACCGTTACACGGCACAGGATCGCATTGTCTTTTCGCAAAACTGTCCAATCGTCGACAACCTTGATCTGACGGTCTATAACAACCGACTGCCTGGTTGGTGCCTTTCCAATAAGGAACCTGTTTTTGACCGGACTGGTCAGTTGATCGGCCTGGTCTGCCTCTCCAAAGACCTGACCGAACTTAGCCGCGACGGCTTGGTAGACGAACATTTCGCCCAAACCATTGATTTCATCCAGTCCAACTACCACCGCCACCTGCCGCTGGAAGAACTCTCCGAACTGTCCGGCCTCTCCATTGCTCAACTCGACCGCCGCATGAAACGTGTTTTTCAGATGAGTACCGGCCATTTCGTCCGCAAAACCCGTCTGGATGCCGCCACCCACGCACTGGTCTACACAACGTTACCCATTGCCGATATTGCAGTTGATTGTGGATTCTTCGACCAAAGCGCGTTGACGCGACAATTGCGACAAATGACTGGGATGAGCCCACGGGAATATCGACTGGTGATGCGTGAAGGTACAGCCCAACAGAAGTAATCAAACGCTGGCGGCCCTGTTTCACGCCAGCCAGAACAGAACCATTCCGGCACGTGAAGTAGTCGCTCACAAGGCAATCCAGTGAGACTGTGGCAACGATTCCCTGACACCGCCGAAACACCAAACGTCTGGCCATGACAAGCAACATATCAACCCTGACCGGATTCCAGTGCAATCAACAGTCGTGACAAATGTACATCCAGTAAGGCCAGATCGGCCGGTTCGATTGACGCCAGGATTCGTCGTTCATTCTCCACATGTGCTTCCACTGCACGGTTGATCAATGCTAGGCCCGCATCGGTCAACTGTACCATCAGGCTGCGCGCATCATCACGGTTTGCGAAGCGTTGAACCAGACCACGGCCTTCCAGCCCTTTCAGGCGATGTGTCATCGTTCCGGAAGTCACCATCAAAGCGGCGAGTAATGTCGTCGGCGCCAAGCTGTACGGTGCACCCGAGCGCCGCAAAGTCGCCAGCACATCAAATTCCCACCCGGTCAATCCAAAAGTCGAAAAGGTAGCGTCCAGCCGACGTTGCAACAAGGCGGAACAGCGCTTGACCCGCCCAATCGGCCCCATCGGACTGACATCGAGATCCGGGCGCTCCTGACGCCATTGCGCCAGAATCGCATCAACGGCATCACCAGAATGATCCGTATTCATTTTTCCACTCCAATTATCTTGAATTCAAGATATTTCTGTTATACTCGTCCATATTACCTTGAATTCAAGATATCTGGATGACTGCCATGCCGAAACAGGTTGTTTGGACAGATGTACTGCTGACTGCGTTAGCCCCCACCATCTGGGGTTCCACCTTTATCGTTACGACCGAGCTGTTACCGCCGGATCGCCCCTTCATCGCTGCCCTGTTACGTACCTTACCGGCCGGACTGCTACTGACACTTTATAGCCGACATCGCCCCAAACCGAATGAATGGGGACGCCTGCTTACCTTAGCGGCACTGAACATCGGCTTCTTTCAGGCATTTCTGTTTGTCGCCGCCTATCGACTCCCTGGCGGACTGGCCGCAGTGGTCGGTGCAATCCAGCCGATGCTGGTGATGGGGTTGGCATGGGGACTGGATCGACACCGGCCAGCCCAGCTGGCTATTGGCGCCGCCATACTAGGGATTGGTGGCATGGCAGCCTTGCTTCTGTCACCAGGGTCCATATGGGACCCACTAGGCATCACCGTGGCACTTGCAGGCTCAGCATGCATGGCCACCGGCACCTATCTGGCACGGCGCTGGCAATCCAGTTTACCCGTATTGGCTTTTACCGGTTGGCAGTTACTGATGGGGGGATTGATGCTGACCCCACTGGCTTGGCTCGTTGACCCACCACTGCCCACGCTCGGTATTACCCATATCTTGGGTTACACCTATCTATCTGTATTCGGTGCGCTGCTGGCTTATGCGCTGTGGTTTCGCGGCATTGCCCGTCTATCCCCGGTGGCCGTGTCCTCACTGGGGCTGTTGAGCCCGGTAACCGCCGTGGTACTTGGCTGGATGCTGCTTGACCAAACCATGCGTGGCTTGTCGCTGATCGGACTGGCCACTGTATTAGGCAGCATTGTGGCAGTGCAATGGGCTACTCACGCACCACGGCAGTCCAGTTCAACGCAGCATAGATATTGATACCCATCCTGCCTGTTTCCAACCCTTATCCGTCATTCCAATGGAGGTACCCATGTCATTTTCCATCCAGTCGCTGATCGAATCACGTGTCTCAACCAATCACTATGACCCGAGCCGACAGCTATCCGACACCGAGATCGCCGAGCTGGTACGTCTGGCCACACGGGCGCCATCAGCCTACAACTTCCAGAACTGGAAGTTCATTGCTGTACGCACCCCAGAGGCCAAAGCCCGCCTGAAAGACGTATCCTACAGCCAGCACAAAGTCGTGGACGCCGCCGTGACATTCATTATCTGCGGCAAACTGGCAGCACATGAAGGGTTGCCTGAGGCCCTGAAACTCTCGGTTGAGGCTGGTATTTTTGATCAGTCGCTTGCTGATCGCTGGATCAGCATGGCCCAGTCATCACACCCAACCAACCCACAACTGCAACGTGACGAAGCCATTCGTTCCGCGTCTTTGGCAGCCATGACCCTGATGCTGGCAGCACAGGGTATGGGGCTCGCGACGTGCTCAATGAGTGGATTCGACGCTGCCGGTATTACACGTGAGTTTCAACTGGCAGACACCGAGATTCCAGTCATCCTGGTGACGGTTGGCTATGCTGCCGACGGCAATTGGCCGCAAAAACCTCGCAAGCTCGTAGAAGATGTCATCGAATTTGCATAAGCCGTATATCCTCATCGACAAGACGATGAGGCATGTAGCCATAGTTGAATTCAACCAGCCATCAACTGACTGGTCATAGCCACTTCACTACCATATGCCACATCCCGGGGGTTACCCGCGCCATTTCGTGGCGGGTAACACACCTGCCCCCGCTTCCCCTCATCTTCGATGCCGCCCCAGCCAGGGGGCTAGCAAGAGTCAGCAAAGCAACTGAGGCAAAGCAGGCCACCAGCTGACACAACGCAGTACCAAGCCTTTGTTAGCCACGCTTGTTTTCCCCTCATATCTAACCTGGCAAAAGAGCTACGTTTTTTACGTCCAACAATTGGATAGCTAAAAAACAGCTAGAAATGATTCTATATTTTTATTATTATGGAAATATGGAAAATAAAACTGCTGTCACACTACTTACCGCGCTCGCTCAGGAATCACGACTGTCCATCTTCCGCCTACTAGTCCAACATGGTCCGGAAGGATTACCGGCCGGCAAGATTGGTGAGCTACTGGGTATCCCGCCAGCGACCTTGTCGTTTCACCTCAAGGAACTGAGCCGAGCTGAGCTGGTTCTGGCCCGGCAGGCGGGACGATTTGTATTCTATTCAGTCAATTTTCCAACCATGAACGATTTGCTTGGTTTCCTGACCGAAAACTGTTGTGCCGGTTCGGCATGCGAAGTATCCGATCCGGGCTGTCAATCCTGCCTCTGATTGCAAAGGAGTCATCATGAAACGCCTGCATGTGCATGTTTCCGTCAAAGATCTATCGGAAAGCGTCCGCTTCTATCAAGGACTATTCGCCACCGAACCTACCGTATTGAAAACAGATTACGCCAAGTGGATGCTGGATGATCCGTGCGTCAATTTCGCCATTTCCACCCATTCAGCAGAAATCGGTCTGAACCATTTAGGCATCCAGGTAGAAAGCGATGAAGAATTGGCAGAAATCGAACAGCGTGTGTTGACTGCCGGTCTAATTGCCGTGCCGGAAAAAGGTGCGAACTGCTGTTATGCCCAATCAGACAAACAGTGGCTGACCGATCCACAAGGCATTACTTGGGAAGCATTTCACAGCACGGGTGAAATTGCCACCTACGGCGGTCAGCGTGACAGCAAGGGCGCATGCTGTGCCCCCGCCAGCAGTCCCAAGGTCAAGCTCGCTGAAGTCACCACCTGCAGTCCTGGTTCTGGCTGTTGCTGATTCCGTGTAGACCGACGTGTCACCGGTCTGCCAATTCGATTTGGACTCGATAAAATACAATGAACATCCTGATTCTCTGTACTGGTAATTCCTGCCGTTCGATTTTGGCTGAAGCAACCTTCAACGCCCTGGCGCCTGCAAACATTCGTGCGATCAGTGCTGGCAGCAAACCTGCTGGACATGTCCACCCACGTTCGCTCGCCCTATTGCAACGGGAAGGCATTCCAACCGAAGGTTTGCACAGCAAATCATGGGATCAGCTGTCAATCACGCCAGATATTGTCATCACGGTTTGCAGTAACGCGGATGGTGAGGCCTGCCCGGCTTACCTGGGTTCGGTACTACGTGCTCACTGGGGTGTGGCAGACCCGGCCCATGCCACAGGAACCGATGCCGACATTGACGCAGCCTTCATGCACACATATTGCACCTTGCGAACCCGCATCGAAGCTTTTCTGGCACTACCCCCAATGCTATTGAGCGACCCGGTTCAATTGAAATCAGAACTGGATCGGATTGGTTTGATTGGTACCTGATTCAACGTACTTCAGTATTTGCCTACACATGCCATGCCAATCGCATGGCATGTGATTTTCTGCTAGTTATCAACTGATTATGAGTGACCACAGATGGACTTGAAACGTCGTCTATTTGCCGAATGGCTAGGTACCGCGCTGTTACTGGCGATTATAGTGGGTTCGGGCATCATGGCTGAACGACTGGCTGGCGGCAACATTGCACTTGCTCTGCTGGCCAATGCACTCGCCACCGGTGCAGGCCTGGTGGCGTTGATCTTAACCTTTGGTGGTGTGTCTGATGCCCATTTCAATCCAGCCGTTACGCTCGCCATCGCTATCCAGCGCAAACTGAGCGTGCGCGAAGCATTGAGCTATATGCTGGCCCAAGTGATTGGTGCTTTCTGTGGCATTGCCACCGCCCATGGTATGTTTGGCGAACCTTTGTTCTTTGCATCACAACACATACGTAGTGGGCCCGCACAATGGTGGAGCGAGTTTGTCGCCACATTCGGTCTACTGGCCGTGATCCTAGGTTGCGCACGCCATCGACCGAATGCGGTTCCCTTTGCTGTTGCAACCTATATTATTGCTGCTTACTGGTTTACCGCCTCTACCTCATTTGCCAACCCCGCTGTTACCCTGGCCCGTGCCGCAACCGACACTTTTGCTGGCATTCGGCCCATCGACGCCCCAGGCTTTATTGCAGCGCAGCTGGTTGGTGCCGTTGTTGCCACATGGGTATTTGGCTGGCTTCTGCACGATGCCCCCTGATCTTAATCAAACGCAGCCAGCAAGTCTCGGCCACCTGAGGCAAAGCATGTCGCTGCAAGCAAGCGGTGCAGATAACATGAATTCATCTGAATAATGGACCCAACTGGCTTGACCGACCACCAGACCCAGTCTAGGCTTTGTTGACATCGATTCATTCCAACTGACAGTCAAACACACGCATGATCACCACCCGCACAGCCGAAGCCAGTGATATCTCCAACCTGCACACCTTCATTCTCACCCATGGCCCCAACGCCTGGAACTATCTGCCAGTAGAAGGTGTACGTGATCATCTCACGGCGATTGCGAGCGGTGAGGTGCAAGCTATCATGGCCGAAGAAGCTGGGCGTTTGGTTGGATTTGTTACCCTGATGGTATCCAGCCACCTTGCCCGTTATTTACGGGATAGCCCAAACCAGCAGCATGGCTATATCGGTGAAGCCGTTGTGGACCAAAGTCTGGCGGGGCGTGGAATCGGAAGCCGTTTGTTGCAATTGGCCGTGACAACCTTGCAACAACAAGGCTTGAAGACGATTTTCGTCGAACGACATGAAGAAAACCTGGGTTCCGCCGGCATGATGCGCAAAGCCGGGTTTGTGGAATGCGATACCTTCGATGACCCGGCACGCCGGCCCAATGGCTCGCGCCGCACGACAGTCTGCGTGTATGCGCCGCAAAGCCTGGGCCAGGGATAATCCACCGGAGTTGGCACCTGCCGTGCCAACGCTATGTGTTGCTTATCGACGGCCCAATGCCCCGCATCACACTGCACTCAACATGATGCTGGAATCAAATCCCACCCGCAGATTGCCCCACAAGCGTTTGTCGATATACACCGGCATGTCGATCTCGGTCATGATTTCACCGGTATCGCGCAGATAAGTATGCAATAGGAATGGCAGGGTATTGCGTGCCGCGCGCAAGCCTGCCTCATCAGCAAATATGCGCTTGTCCCGGCTGTTGACCAAGTCAGATTCCATATGACCGGTCGGCGGTTTCGAGTACCAGCTGTTATGTGTCGGCGCATAACCCTTGGTATCCACCAGTAACGCAAACTTGCCGCCGGGAATGGCACGCGCCAGTTGATCAAACTCAGGCTGAAAGGTGCGTGCAAACTGCTCATCATAAGCCGTGCGGTATTTCTGAGGGTTGGTACTGGTAATCGGCACATAACGCTGATCGAAGATGTCCACCCCACCTCGTTTCATTTCCCACATGCGCTCCACGATCTGGTCGCGGAAACGGGCTGTAGTCTGAATTGCTTTGTCGAACTCACCCACGCCCACCACAAATCGGCCAATCAACTCCTGCACCTCTTCAGAAGCAGCCACCAGATCATGGGTGGAGGTTTCTGAACGCGACATCTGATCCGACACCGCCATGGTCAGCTGATGGATTTCCGATACATTCTGGTTGGTTTCTGCATTGCCTGTTGCAATTTCCGACATGCGCTGTGCCATCTCCGTCAGGCTGCCTGCAGCGGTTTCAAAATCACCCACCATTTTGGCAAAGTGTTGAGATGACTTACCGACCACTTCCTGAGCAACCGCAGTGTCCTGTTTGATCTGGCCCGTCTGCTCCAAGGTTCGGTTCACTTGGTCAAGCATGGCATCAATATCGTTGGTGATGTCATCGGTTGCATTGCGCACCCGCTCCGCCAAACGGCGCACTTCATCGGATACCACCGCAAATCCACGCCCGGCTTCACCCGCACGAGCCGCTTCAATGGCGGCATTCAAGGCCAGCAGGTTGGTCTGATCTGAGATCTCCTTGATCAGGCCGACAATATTCTTGATCGAACTGCTGCGATCGTTCAATGCACCCACTGTGCTACTGAAGCTTTCAACCTTGTCGTTGATGGCAGTGATACGACCTACAAGGTCCAGCAACTCTTGATAAGAGTCATTCGCCACCACCATATTATCGTGCGTAGTATCAGCCAACGCTTGTGAGCGCAGATTGACATATTCAATACGCTCGGTTGTGGCGACACTGGACTGGTACACCTGCTGCGCAAGCTTATCCTGTGTATGCGCACTGATATTTGTATCGCGAATGTTCTTCAACGATTTGGCCGACTCCATCGAAATCTGCACGGTCATGCGGCGCACATTGCTGATGATGTCACGCAGTTTGGCCAGAAAGCGATTGTGCGCTTCCGACATCTCACGTAGCTCGTCGTAGGTCTTGACTGGAATATCCTTGGACAGGTCGCCTTCTCCCGCACCGATGTCATTGAAAATGGTGATGATCTCGCGAATCGGTCGCACAATCAGGTAACGCAGGTACCAGATCATGAAGGTGATGAAGCCTGCCGAGCACATGGTCAGTACCAGCACCAGCCGGACTGCCCCATCCAATTTGCCAACCAGCTTGTGCATCTGCTCTGCAGCCAAGCCAGATTGGCGCAAGGCTGCGGTGATATCGCTAGTGGTTGACCAGACTGCCCATAAAACCAGCAATTGGAACAAAATGACAAAGCTCAGGCTCATCAACTTGCGTGTCAGCGTGTAAAAAACACTGCGCTCCAGCCATTCGTAGGTCTGCCAGAACCCGTTCATGTATTTGTCTCCAGGAGAATCCACAATCAGCCACGAGCATGCCTGACGGCAACTATCAGGTAAAACAATACATTAGTGTTTGTTGATATTCGTCAACCAGTACACCCTGCGCGTATTTCGACGTACTTAGGTCAGGTTTCCCGAATCAGCATGTCGATCAGTTCGATCCAATGCAAGATAGGTGTCGATGTCACCTGTTGCAGGTGCATCATGCATCCTATATTAGCAGTCGCAATACATTGCGGCTGGCCCGCATGCAAGGCTTGCAGCTTGTTGGCCCGCAATTGGTCCGATAGTTCAGGCTGCAGCAGGGAATAGGTGCCTGCAGAACCGCAGCACAAATGCCCATCCACCACCTGGGTCAATTCAAAACCGGCATCCGTCAACAACTGCTCAACCAGCCCCACCAACTGTTGCCCATGCTGTAGCGAACAGGGTGCCTGTACCGCTACCCGCCGTACTGTTTGTGGCGGCTTCAGTAATGGCCGCAGCGAGGGCCAGACTTGCTGGATCAGCTCCACCAGATCTTTACTCATCAGGCTTAAACGTGCAGCCAATCCGGCATGGTGCGGATCATTGCGTAATTGCCAACCATAGTCTTTCAAATAGGCACTGCAACCACTTGCAGTACTGATCATGGCTTCTGCAGGACCTTGCAACTCAGTCATCCAGGTCTGAAGATTCCGCTGCATCCGGGTTTCAGCTTCGTCCGCATACCCCATATGGGCACTCAGTGCGCCACAACAGGCATGTGGCAGACGAATCGCACTGATCCCGGCGAGATCCAGGACACGCGCCGCAGCCGCATTAATAGCCGGAACCAATATCGGTTGTACGCATCCATCAAGTAACAATACCCTTCTCGGGTGGCGAGGCTCAGGCCAGCTTCCAGCCTCCCGGGCCAAGGGAACACGCCATTTCAACCGCCCAGGCAGCACCGGTCTGACCAGCCGTCCCAACCCCACAGCCAAGCCAAACCACGGGCCCTTCAATAGCCCGTCGTGCAACACGGCACGCCGAAATCGAACTTCCGGCCCCCGCTCCACCTGTCGTGCAACCAATTCACGCCCCAGCTCGGCCAGATGGCCATAACGTACGCCAGACGGGCAGGTTGTCTCACAGGCACGGCACATCAGACAACGATCCAGATGCAATTGCGTACTGGCAGTCACCGCCTTGCCTTCCAGCATCTGCTTGATCAGGTAGATGCGGCCACGTGGGCCATCGCGTTCATCCCCCAACAGCTGATAGGTTGGGCAGGTGGCATTGCAGAAACCACAATGTACACAGGCCTTGATCAACTCAGCCGCCTCAACCGCCTGGGCATCATGCTGGTAGGTGTCAGCCAGATCGGTATGCATAGCGCGTTACACCCCTGGGTACAATCGGCCTGGATTCAATACGCCCGCCGGATCAAAACGTTGTTTAAGCCGCCGATGTAGCGCCAATAAGGCCGTAGACGGCGGTGTAAATACCGGACAGGTTTCGCCCCCGTGCCGAAACAGGGTCGCATGCCCCCCCTGTTGAACCGCCCAACTACGCAATGCGCTGCCCTCATCGCTTACCACCCAGCGCAATGCGCTCCCCCACTCCAACAGACAATCGGCCTGGTCCGGCAGCCATGGTGCAGTAGCCGGCAGGCTCAACCGCCACAATGGTCGGTTACCGGTAAAAAACATATGGTGCTGGTGGCAAAGGGCAGACCAAATGGCATCGTCACTCGGCTCCCCGCCAAGTTGAAGCGATGCCGCCATCACTGCCGACTCGGCACCTGACAAACGCAACCACAATCGCCCCTGATGCCAAGCACTGGCGGAGATCGGTAATGGCTGGCCAGCCCAGCGATTCAGGTTGGTCAAAGCATCCAATGGGGTCATTTCCAGCACACGGGTTTGTTCAAAACGGGGGCGAGGCATCACCTTCAAGGTCACCTCAGTGAGAATGCCCAAGCACCCCATACTACCAACCAGCAGCCGGGAGACATCGTAGCCGGCCACATTCTTCATGATCTTGCCACCAAACTGCAGTGGCTGACCACGGCCATCCAGCATACTGACGCCCAAGGTGAAATCCCGGATGGCCCCCACATAAGCTCGTCGTGGCCCAGACAAACCGGCGGCCACCATCCCGCCGACCGTGGTGGCCTCAGTGAAGCAAGGTGGTTCAAATGCCAACATCTGATTGTGTTCAGCCAGCGTCGCCGCCAATTCGCTCAAACGGGTTCCGGTACGAGCTGTGATATAGAGCTCTGTCGGTTCATACTCGACAATACCTTGATATCCCGTCACATCCAGCGGTTGGCCTGCCACAGGCTCCCCGTAAAATTGCTTGCTGCCACCGCCATGGATCCTGATGGGTGTTCCACGCGCAGCTGCTTCACGCACGGAATCAATCAGCTGTTCAAGGATAGGATTAACTGTCATTCGGCCTCAGAAACGCGGCAGATCAGAATGTGGTAACTGGCCATGATGCACATGCATGGCGCCCAGCTCTGCACAACGATGCAATGTAGGCACCGCCTTGCCGGGGTTCAATAGCTCGTCTGGATCAAACGCATGCTTGATGTCGTGGAACAGGCCGAGCTCACGTACACCAAACTGGCCACACATGGCATCCAACTTTTCCACGCCCACGCCATGCTCACCGGTTACCGTGCCCCCCACCGCCACACATAAGGCCAGAATGGCGCTGCCAAAGGCCTCGGCCCGTGCCAACTCACCCGGCTTGGCAACATCGAACAAAATCAAAGGATGCAGGTTGCCGTCTCCGGCATGAAACACGTTCACGCAGCGCAGGCCATATGTCCGTGACAAGTCAGCAATCCGCGTTAACACCTGGGCAAGGGTTTTGCGAGGAATCGTGCCGTCCATGCAGTAATAGTCCGGGCTGATTCGGCCAACAGCTGGAAATGCCCCCTTCCGCCCGGCCCACAACCGTAGACGCTCGGCCTCGGTAGTCGATACCCGCAGACTGGTAGCGCCATAAGCTTGCAGCAAGGCTGACATCCGTTCGATGTCGTCACTTACTTCGGCCTCATTGCCATCGGCCTCACACAACAGGATCGCCGCGGCATCCGTCGGGTAACCGACATGCACAAACGCTTCTGCAGCCTGGGTAGCATCATGATCCATCATCTCCAGCCCAGCGGGGATGCTGCCTGCAGCAATCAATCCGGCCACTGCCTGCCCCGCTTGTTCTACCGACGCGAATGCAGCCAGAATCACCCGTGCCAGTTGAGGTTTGGGCAATAGACGTACCGTTACCTCTGTGACAATCCCCAGCAGCCCCTCCGAACCGATCATCAACGCCAGCAAGTCGAAACCGGGACTATCCAATGCCTCGCTGCCAATTTCCAGCACCTCGCCATCCATCAACACCACTCGTAGACGTAACACATTATTCACGGTCAGCCCATATTTCAGGCAATGCACTCCGCCCGAATTCTCGGCGACATTGCCGCCAATGGTGCAAGCGATCTGGCTTGATGGATCGGGTGCGTAATACAGCTGATGCACGGCCGCTGCTTGCGAAATCGCCAGATTGGTTACCCCAGGCTGCACAGTGGCGGTACGGGCCATGGCGTCCAGCGATGCGATACGATTCATACGCGCCATCGATAACAGTACACCATGTGCCAGTGGCAGGGCACCACCGGAGAGGCCAGTCCCCGCGCCCCGCGCCACCACCGGAACATGTGCTTCAGTGCAGCAACGCAAGATAGCCACGATGTCGGCTTCATTGGTCGGCATCAGTACCAATCCTGGCACACAACGATGTGTCGTCAGACTATCGCATTCAAAGGGCCGGGTATCTTCCGGGTCGTCCAGAATATCCAACCCGGGCACTGCCTGTCGGAGCTGACGGGCAAATGGTTGCAGATCAACGTGATGAAATCCAGTCATGGGTCAGACCAATGAAGGCAATAGGCCATCATAAGGTGAACCCATGCCAGCCGCAGCCACATTCGTTTTCAGCGCTATTTGGTAGCCCAGCGGTCCTCTATGTCTTTCAGCTTTTGCTGAACGTCAGGTGTTTCCAACGCCCGATTCAAATCATCCAGCAACTTGGCCATACCCGGCGTCCGCATGCCAATACCGATGCGAAACTCCGGTTGCTGAGGCGTCAACTCTGGCAAGGGCAGCATGACAAAGCGGTCTTTGGATCCATACAGGCGCAACTGTTCATTCAAGGTTGGCACATTGCCAATAAACAAGTCGGCCAGCCCCCGGTCAATGGCCCTGATCACATCCTGAGCACCATTCATCCATAGTAGCGGGAACTGCTGCAAGTTCTGTGCGCTCCAGCCATCCCCCCGATAGCTGGCTACCGAGAATCCTTCCAGATCCTGCAGTTTGTGAACCTGCTCAATCTCCTTCAGCCGCGGATTATTGACAGAGGCTAATAGCGCTAACTGGATACGATACATCGGTTTCCTGACAAACACCGCATAGTGACGACGAGCTTCGGTCTCCACCGTGTAGAACAGGTCAGCCTCCCCCACCTCCACCAGACGTTGTGCCCGTTTCCATGGATAGGTTTTGACCTCAAGCGGCAATCCCAGATGTCGGCCGATCAAGTACTCCACTTGCTCCACCAGCAAGCCACTGGGCTTGGGCCGGGCGGCATAACTCAAAGGAGGAAAATCTTCCATGAATACGGCACGTATTGGCTCCTTGCCCGCCACCTCTGCTGGCCAGACCACCCACATCACCCAACATAACAGCCAGCATAATATTGTCCGAATCGACACTTTCTCGCCTATCACACTACATAACGATACGTTCATGATAGACATCGACAGCTTTTTCGCCGGCGCTTCCTATCGCAAGCAGATGCATTCATTAGGAATTTCCCTTTTCTGACCACGCCTTCGGGGTTAATCCCAATTCAAGCAGTTGCTCGGGCAGTGTGTAATCGCGATCACACAAAGCCAATCGGTATCGTTAACACTGTATTTTTCGCAAATTCGTGTTTGCAATGCCTGGGCTATAACACCAAATATCGCGGGCGTCCCCCACATAGCCGCGCGTCGACGAGTCATTCTATTCCAAGGAAGAGCAACCATGGCCGAACTGCCACCCGACATCGATCCGCAAGAAACGAGCGAATGGCTCGAATCGCTCGATGCCGTCATTGAGAACGAAGGCGAAGAACGCGCGCATTTCCTGATCGAAAAGCTGATTGACGAAGCCCGCCAAAAAGGCGCGGACATTCCATACAGCGCCAATACCCAGTATGTGAACACCATCCCTGCCGGCAAGGAACCTGCCTTCCCAGGCGATACCACACTGGAACACAAGATTCGCGCCTATACTCGCTGGAATGCGATGGCCATGGTCGTTCGTGCCAACAAGGACACCAACGTCGGGGGGCACATTGCCTCCTTCGCATCGGCAGCCACCTTATATGATGTGGGCTACAACCACTTCTGGCATGCACCTTCTGACAGCCACGGTGGCGACCTGATCTTTGTTCAGGGACACTCTGCACCCGGCGTCTACTCCCGTGCATTCCTGCTGGGCCGTTTGAGCCAGGATCAAATGGACAGCTTCCGTCAGGAAGTCGGCGGCAAGGGGTTGTCATCCTACCCACATCCATGGCTGATGCCGGATTTCTGGCAATTCCCGACTGTATCGATGGGCCTAGGGCCGCTGATGGCCATCTATCAAGCCCGCTTCATGAAATACCTGCAAGACCGTGGCCATGCTCAAACGGAAGGCCGCAAGGTATGGGCATTCTGTGGCGATGGCGAGATGGACGAACCCGAGAGCCTGGGCGCCATCGGCATGGCCGGCCGCGAAAGGCTCGACAACCTGGTCTTCGTGATCAACTGCAACCTGCAACGTCTGGATGGCCCAGTGCGTGGTAATGGCAAGATCATCCAAGAACTGGAAGGTGATTTCCGTGGCGCTGGCTGGAATGTGATCAAGCTGATCTGGGGCACCAAATGGGATGCCCTGTTCGCGCGCGACAAGAAGGGCATCCTGTCAAAACGGATGATGGAAGTGGTTGATGGCGAATACCAGACCATGAAATCCAAGGACGGTGCTTATGTGCGCGAACACTTCTTCAACACCCCTGAACTGAAGGAGCTGGTCAAGGACTGGTCCGACAAGGATATCTGGGAATTGAACCGCGGTGGCCACGACCCCGCCAAGATTTACGCAGCATTCAAAGCAGCAACTGATTGCAAAGGCCAACCGACCGTCATCTTGGCCAAGACTGTCAAGGGTTACGGCATGGGCCATGCCGGTGAGGCGATGAACATCACCCACCAGCAGAAGAAGATGGATATCGACGCCATCCGCCAATTCCGCGATCGTTTCGACATCCCGGTACCAGATGACAAGCTGGAAGAAGTCCCCTACGTCAAGTTTGAAGAAGGCTCGAAAGAACTGGAGTACATGCGCGGTCACCGCATGGGCCTGGGGGGTTACCTGCCAGCCCGCCGCCAGAAGTCGCACTCGCTGGACGTGCCATCACTGTCTGCATTCGATGCACTATTGCAGGCATCCGGTGAAGGCCGCGAATACTCCACCACCATGGCCTTTGTCCGTATTCTGAATACACTGCTGAAAGACAAAGCCATCGGCAAATACGTGGTGCCAATCGTACCGGACGAATCCCGTACCTTTGGTATGGAAGGTATGTTCCGCCAGTTCGGCATCTGGAGCCAAGTTGGTCAGACCTACGTGCCACAGGATGCCGATCAGCTGATGTTCTACAAAGAATCGAAGAACGGTCAGATTCTGCAGGAAGGCATCAATGAACCAGGCGCAATGTGCGACTGGATCGCCGCAGGTACCAGCTACAGCACCCACGGTGTGCCAATGATTCCGTTCTACATCTATTATTCGATGTTCGGTTTCCAACGTGTAGGTGATTTGGCCTGGGCTGCTGGTGACATGCGTACCCGTGGCTTCCTGTTAGGTGGAACGGCTGGTCGTACCACACTGAACGGCGAAGGCCTACAGCATGAAGATGGCCACTCGCACCTGATCTCCGGCACCATCCCCAACTGTATCAGCTACGATCCGACATTCGGTTATGAAGTGGCGGTGATCGTACAGGACGGTTTGCGCCGCATGTATGCTGAACAGCAGGATGTGTATTACTACATCACCCTGATGAACGAAAACTATGCGCACCCTGCCATGCCAACCGGTGCCGAAGCAAACATCATCAAGGGTATGTACTCCTTCAAGAAGGGTGGCGACAGTGCTTTGCGTGTGCAATTGCTGGGCTCCGGAACCATCTTCAATGAAGTTATCGAAGCCGCCACATTGTTGAAGAACGATTGGGGTGTGGAAGCCGACCTATGGAGCTGCCCGAGCTTCACTGAACTGGCGCGCGATGGCATGGCCACCGACCGTTGGAACCTGCTGCATCCGACCGAAACCCAGCGTAAATCGCACGTTAAACAGTCCCTGCAAGATACGCAAGGCCCAATCATCGCTGCGACCGACTACATGCGCCTGTATGCCGAGCAGATCCGCGCCTATGTGCCGCGCAAATATGTCGTACTGGGCACCGATGGCTTTGGCCGTTCCGATACCCGTGAGCAACTGCGCCACTTCTTTGAAGTGAACCGCTACTTTGTGACCGTTGCGGCACTGAAGGCACTGGCGGACGAAGGCAAGCTGGATCGCGCCAAGGTACTGGAAGCCATGGTCAAATATGGACTGGATGCCGACAAGCCGGCACCGTGGACAGTGTAAGGGGCATGACGATATGACAATCGAACTCAAAGTCCCCGATATTGGTGGCTTTTCCGATGTGGCTGTGATTGAAGTCGCGGTCAAGGTTGGTGACACCATCAACCCAGACGACACCCTGATCACCCTGGAAACCGATAAAGCCACGATGGACGTACCCGCAACCGCAGGTGGCGTCGTCAAAGCCGTCAATGTAAAGGTGGGCGACAAAATTTCCGAAGGGTCGGTGATTGTGGTGGTGGAAGCAGCAGGTCAAGCAGCGCCGTCGCCCGTCGCTGCACCTGCACCTGCACCTGCACCTGCACCTGCACCTGCACCTGCACCCAGCGTAGCAGCGCCAGCGGCTGAAAGCAGCGTCATCGAAATCCGTGTTCCGGATATCGGTGGATTCAATGGCGTGGACGTGATTGATGTTGCCATCAAAGCCGGTGACACCATCAAGGTGGACGACACCTTGATCACGCTGGAAACCGACAAGGCCACCATGGATGTACCTTCTACCACCGCCGGCACCATCAAGAGCGTTGCCGTCAAGGTAGGTGACAAGGTATCGCAAGGCGATCTGGTGATCACCCTGGCTACCACCAGTAGTCCCGCTACGACAGCTACTCAAGCGACAACGCCAGCACCAGCTCCACAACCAGTGGCAGCCCCTTCACCAGCAAAAGCGGCTGCGGCGCCAGCACCCGTTGCAACCGCACCGTCCACCGGCAAGGTAGACGAGACAGGCTTCAAAGCAGCGTTCGCCAGCCCATCGGTTCGCAAGTTTGCACGTGAATTGGGCGCCGACCTGGGCAGAGTCAAGGGAAGCGGCCCTAAAGGCCGCATTCTGCAGGAAGACGTCAAAACCTTCGTGAAAGGTGTACTGACCTCGTCTGCAGCCCACGCGCCCGCTGCCGGTGGTTCTGGCGTTGGCTTGGACTTGTTGCCCTGGCCCAAGGTCGATTTTGCCAAGTTTGGCCCGATCGAGAATAAGCCGCTGTCGCGCATCAAGAAATTGTCTGGTGCCAATCTAGCGCGCAACTGGGTGATGATCCCACATGTTACCCAGTTCGACGAAGCCGATATCACCGAGATGGAAGCCTTCCGCAAGCAAATGGGTGATGAGCTGAAGAAACAGGATGTGAAGCTGACACCGCTTGCATTCCTGATCAAGGCCGTAGTTGCCGCATTGAAGAAATATCCAGAATTCAACGCCTCGCTTGATGGCGACAATCTGGTGTTGAAACAATATTTCCACATCGGTTTTGCTGCCGATACGCCGAATGGGCTGGTGGTTCCAGTCATCAAGGATGCCGATAAGAAATCCCTGATCCAACTGGCACAGGAATCCAGTGCGCTGGCCGCCAAAGCACGTGATGGCAAGCTATTGCCTACCGACATGCAAGGTGGTTGCTTCTCGATTTCCTCACTGGGTGGGGTCGGTGGTACAGCCTTCACACCAATCGTGAATGCGCCGGAAGTCGCCATCCTGGGCGTGTCCAAGTCGGCAATCAAGCCCGTTTGGAACGGCAGTGAGTTCGCCCCACGCCTGATGTTGCCGCTCAGCCTGAGCTATGACCACCGTGTGATCGACGGCGCTTCCGCTGCTCGCTTCACCACATATCTTGGCCAGGTATTGGGCGACATTCGCCGCCTGATGCTGTAACACTCGCCAGATCGGGCTTTAAGCCAACGCCCCGACTACACCGGGTACCCGTTGTGCAGTAAGCCCGGTCTTGCACCACCCTTTTCTTGAAGGATTGCTTGCATGAGCAATGTCATCGAACTCAAAGTCCCCGATATCGGTGGTTTCAACGATGTCGCCGTTATTGAGGTTGCCGTCAAGCCTGGCGATGCCATCAACGTAGACGATGCGTTGATCACCCTGGAAACCGATAAAGCCACCATGGATGTGCCTGCCACCGCCGCAGGCGTGATCAAGGCTGTTCAAATTAAAGTCGGCGATAAAGTCAGCGAAGGTAGCATCATCGTATCGCTGGAAGTCGCTACCAGTGCTGTACCCAGCCCTGTCGCCACGGCAACAGCACCCGCACCGACACTCGTAGCAGCTCCCATTGCAGCCAGCCACAGTGGTGGTGCCGATATCGAATGTGATGTGCTGGTGCTTGGTGCAGGCCCAGGTGGATATTCAGCTGCCTTCCGTTCTGCAGATCTGGGTCAGAAAACCATATTGGTTGAGCGTTACAGCACCTTGGGCGGCGTATGCCTTAATGTTGGCTGCATTCCCTCCAAAGCCTTGCTGCACAACGCCGCCGTGATTGATGAAGCCAAGCATCTGGCCGCAAACGGTATTGTATTTGGTGAACCCAAAATCGATCTGGACGGCTTGCGTGGCTACAAAGAAAAAGTGGTCAGCAAATTGACCACGGGCTTGAACGGCATGGCCAAGGCCCGCAAGGTGAAAGTCGTTCGCGGTGTTGGCCGTTTCATCGACCCACATCATCTGGAAGTCGAACTGACAACTGGCATGGGCCAGGACAAAACTGGCGAGAAAAAAGTCGTCAAATTCCAGAAAGCCATCATTGCCGCCGGCTCCCGCGTGGTAAAGCTGCCTTTTATCCCGGAAGATCCGCGGATCATCGATTCAACTGGCGCACTGGAACTGAAGCATATCCCAGGCAAGATGCTGATCGTTGGTGGTGGCATTATCGGTCTGGAAATGGGCACCGTATATTCAACCCTCGGTACCCGTCTGGATGTTGTCGAAATGCTTGATGGCTTGATGCAGGGCGCGGATCGCGATCTGGTCAAAGTCTGGCAGAAGATGAACGAACATCGTTTCGACCGCATCATGCTGAAAACCAAAACCGTTGCGGTTGAGGCCAAGCCAGATGGTATCTGGGTGACTTTCGAAGGTGAGAACGCGCCTGCCGAACCCCAACGTTACGACATGGTCTTGGTGGCTGCAGGCCGGGCACCCAATGGCAAGCAAATTGGCGCCGAAAACGCTGGTGTCGCAGTAACGGATCGCGGCTTCATCGACGTTGACAAGCAGATGCGCACCAATGTGCCGCACATCTTTGCCATTGGCGATCTGGTCGGCCAGCCCATGTTGGCACACAAAGCAGTTCATGAAGCCCATGTCGCCGCAGAAAATGCAGCTGGACATAAGGCTTTCTTCGATGCCCGGGTGATTCCATCTGTTGCCTATACCGATCCGGAAGTCGCTTGGGTTGGGCTGACGGAAGAACAAGCCAAAGCGCAAGGTATCAAGATCGGCAAATCCGTGTTCCCATGGGCCGCCTCTGGTCGTGCCATTGCCAATGGCCGGGACGAAGGCTTCACCAAGCTGATCTTCGATGAAGAAACGCATCGCATCGTGGGTGGCGGCATTGTCGGTACACACGCTGGCGACATGATTGGCGAGCTATGCCTAGCCATCGAAATGGGTTGCGATCCGACCGATATCGGCAAAACCATTCACCCACACCCAACGCTGGGTGAATCCATCGGCATGGCGGCCGAAGTATTTGAGGGTGTATGCACTGATCTGCCGCCGCAACGCAAGCGATAACAGCGTAGTACCCATTGCAGACCAGAACGGGCAAAGGCTTTGGCATTTGCCCGTTACCCCTTTAACATGCCGCACCCTTGTTGAGGCGTTTGCATGCCACCGATGACCCAACCCAACGAAACACTTGCCGCACCGAACGTTAAACGCTGGTACATGCGGCCACCCGTGTTTGCCGGGCTGATCGTCGGTCTGGCATTGATTGCTTCCGTCTTCATTCTCGTCTCACTCAAGGCTGGCCAGCAGTTGCTGGTGGGTTTGGTCGCCATCATTCTGGTCGCCATCACCGGCCTGACCATGTGGGCGTTGCGCCGCCATATTGGCGCCCGTGTTCAGGTGGAGTCCGAGCGGGATCACTTCTTCAACTTGTCACTGGATATGCTTGGCCTGATTGGTCTGGATGGTCAGTTCAAGCGTGTCAATCCAGCTTTTGAACGAATTCTGGGCTACAGCAGTGAAGAGTTACTGAACTCCACCTTCTTCAAATATGTTCATCCAGATGACATCGCCGCCACACGAGCAGAGACACGTAAGCTGTCCTCAGGCGAACCTTCGATCTACTTTGAAAACCGCTTTCGCTGCCAGGATGGCAGCTATAAATGGCTGGCCTGGGCCGTTAATCCGGAAATTCAGGAAGGCTTGATGTACGCGGTGGCGCGAGATGTCACGGACCGCAAAGCAGCTGAACAGGCGTTACGTGCCGAATCGTCCTTCCGCAAGGCAATGGAGGATTCGTTATCAACCGGTATGCGCGCCATCGATATGAACGCCTGTATCACCTACGTCAATCCGGCATTTTGTGAAATGACCGGATTTACAGAAGACGAGTTGGTGGGCAACGCACCACCCTACCCTTATTGGCCAGATCAAGGTTATGAGGCGCACCAGCACAATCTGGAGCTGACTTTTCAAGGTAAAGTTGACCGTGCTGGCTTTGAATTGATGCTACGTAGAAAAGATGGCCAACTAATCTATGTGCTATTCCATGTGTCACCACTGATTGATTCCGAAGGTCAACAAACCGGTTGGATGGCTGCGATGACCGATATCACGGAGCGACTACACGCAAGAGAAGCCTTGGAAGCCTCCCATGAACGCTTTGTTGCTGTCTTGGACGGCCTGGATGCTGCGGTGTTGGTTTCCGATATGGAAAATAACGCACTACTGTTCGTCAACGAACAATACAAAACCTTGTACGGAATCGACGCCGCGCCGGAAACCGTTTGTGACATCGACCAACGTCACCGTAGCCGCTGGCGCCGTCACGGCGCAGCATTTGATGTAGAAGAGCAGGATAGTGCCAGTAGCCGTTGGTACCACATTCGCAGCCGACCTATCAAATGGGTTGATGGTCGTACAGTGCGGATGGAGATCTCTACCGACGTGACCGAGCGTAAGGAAACCGAAGAATTGCACCGTCAGCAACTTGAACGTCTTCAAGCTACGTCCCGCCTGATCACCATGGGTGAAATGGCTTCCAGCCTTGCGCATGAACTGAATCAACCACTAGCCGCCATCACCAACTATTGCAATGGCTGCGTTACGCGCCTGCAGAACCCATCAGTCAAACCGACCGATTTGCTGCCCGCCATGGAAAAGGCCAGCTACCAAGCTGAACGAGCAGGCAAAATCATTCGCCGTATCCGTGAATTCGTCAAAACCAGCGAACCCAATCGCGAAACCTGTGAAATCTCAGACATTATCGAAGCATCCATCAGCTTCGCGGATATCGATGCCCGTAAACACAGCGTTAATATCACTTTGCATCTCGACGATGCGTTACCACGTGTCATTGCCGATCGCATCATGATCGAACAAGTCCTGGTCAACCTGGTACGTAACGCGATCGAAGCCATGCATGCCACCGCATTGAATGATCGCAATCTGCTGGTACGAGTCATCAAACTCCATAACGCCACACTCGAAGTTGCTGTTATCGACCGCGGCCATGGCATCGCCCCCGATAAAAAAGAACGATTGTTTGAACCCTTCTTCACCACCAAACCACAAGGCATGGGAATGGGCCTCAATATCTGTCGTTCCATCATCGAATTCCACCAAGGCCAGCTCTGGGTTGAAGACAACCCAGAAGGCGGGACTATCTTCCGCTTCACTCTCCCTACCGCTGCCTGAACAGTCCGGGTAGAATACGTAATCAGAATATTGTAACTTTAATACAGACAAAGGAGACGTCGCATGGAACAAGCCACCGTTTTTGTCGTCGATGATGACGAAGCGATGCGCGATTCGCTGACCTGGCTCCTCGAATCCAAAAACCTCAAAGTCGCATGCTATGCATCTGGCGAAGACTTTATCGCCGCTTATAACCCCGGCACCCACGGCTGTCTTGTGGTTGACGTCCGCATGCCAGGAATGAGCGGCACCGAGTTACATGAAAAGTTGAAAGAACTGAACTACGACATCCCCGTGATTTTCATCACGGGCCACGGAGACGTTCCCATGGCAGTTCGAGCCGTCAAACGCGGGGCAGTCGACTTCCTCGAAAAACCCTTCAACGATCGCGATCTGCTGAACACAATCGAACAAAGCCTGGAACAAGACCGAACCAATCGCGATCGCAAAGCACAAAACTCCCAGGCAGCGAATCGCCTAGCCAGTTTAACTGCGCGCGAACGTGAAGTCATGGACTTGGTCTGTGCAGGGAAGCTGAATAAGATTATCGCCGACGAACTCGGCATTAGCATCAAAACCGTCGAAGCACACCGTGCCAAAGTAATGGAAAAAGTGGGGGTGCACTCGGTGGCAGAATTGGTGCAGATTGTGATGGCTAGCAAACATTAACAGTAACGCGTATACCCCCAATAAAATTACTAGCAACAAATCAAATTATTGGGGTTAAATAAATCAGCACTTTACCACTCTATACAGACAGCAATATCGTATTTAAAGTAGCTTATTTCAAAATCAGTACATAACCAGCCCCAATGGAGTGTATGTGCGAGTATTGGTAACCGCCACTTCTTATCCTAAAAATCATTCAGATTGGCAGGGTATTTTCATACGGAATCAGGTTGCTAGTTTAGCACAACTCCCTGAGACGGAAATTCGCTTGCTCGCTCCGCCCGGCGAATTACCTATAGGTGTTAAATCTGTTACACCTACCGAAGATAGCAAATGGTTAGATAGCCTACTGCAAAATGGCGGCATTGCCTCGTTACTTCGGAATCACCCTATTCGTGGGCTATATGCTGGTCTAAAGTTAATTCAAATTTTCAAACGGGGATATCATAATAATCGTGATGTTGACATTGTCCATGCGAATTGGCTACAAACATCCATACCACTTCAAGGAACGATTACCCCCTTATTAACGACAGTGCTTGGCAGTGACCTCAAGTTAATTCAAAATCCACTGATAAGAAAGATCTTACGAACACGCTTTCAAGAGCGAAAAACAATCATTGCACCAAATGCGGAATGGATGATTCCTACATTACAACAATACTTCTCTGATGTAGCAGAAATTGTTGCAGTCCCTTTTGGTATTGATTCAACTTGGTATCAGTTAACACGAACCTATACAGCAACAGCACCTCATAAATGGCTCTTGGTTTCTCGTTTGACAAAAAAGAAAATAGGACCCCTATTATCATGGGGGGAACACATTTTCCATGGTGACAACCAACTTCATATTTTAGGTCCTATGCAGGAACCTATTGAGCTACCATCATGGGTTTATTACCATGGACCAACACACCCGAAAGCCCTACAGGAAGATTGGTTTCCACAAGCGGCTGGTTTAGTTACGCTAAGTCAACATGATGAAGGACGACCGCAAGTTATGCTTGAGGCAATGGCATCTGGTTTACCCATTATTGCTTCAAATATCCCAGCACATCGTAATTTCATTATAGATGACAATACCGGTGTCTTGGTAGAGACAGCCGATCAGTTTGCAATAGCTGTTCGTAATCTATCAAACAAAGAGATTAATTCTCATATTAGTCAACAGGCCAAATCATGGGCAATGCAATCAATTGGAACTTGGCAAGACTGTGCCCAGCGATATCATTTCCTCTATAAAAAACTATTGAGCACATCGTGAAGAAAGCAAAAATACTCGTTTTAGGCGGTAGTGGCTTTGTTGGACAAGCCACTATTCCTTCTTTATTAGCTTCTGGTCACGAGGTATCGGTGATATCCAGATCAATTCTTAAACCACCGCAACTCGATGGTACAAATTACTTCTCCAGCTCCTTGGAGCAGAAACAAATATTACAAGCCTTACTTCCCACAACCGAATTTGTCTTACACTTCGCGTCAGCATCAACACCAAGTGTTTCTGCATTGGATCCAACATTTGAGGCACTTCACAATATCACACCAACAGCACAGCTCTTGGAAACACTACAAAGTTATCCAAATATCCATTTGATCTATCTATCTTCAGGTGGAACAATATATGGCGACCCAGGACCAGGATTAATTGATGAGAATGTCCCGTCCAAGCCGCTATCTTACTACGGTGCAGGCAAAGCATGTATAGAGAACCTACTTACTGCATACAGCAATCAAACCAAAAATGTTGTAACTATTATCCGCCCAGCAAATCTTTATGGCCCAAATCAACCTTTACGGTCGGGCTTCGGTATCATTCCTACAGTCATGCAAAAACTCCGCGATGACAGCAGATTAGACATATGGGGTAAAGGAGATACAATTCGTGATTATTTATACATAGATGACTTTTCCTCTTTAATTCAATGCTGCCTGAAACACCCTCCATCAGATATCCTCAATATATACAATGCAGGAACTCAAGTTGGCACCGATGTAAATAAAGTCTGCAGCCTTCTCGAAGGGATAAGCGGAAAATTAATTTCGAAACAGTATCATGAAAAAAGATCAGTTGATGTTCAATCAATAATATTGAATAGCCAGAAAGCTAGAACCAATCTAAGCTGGCAAGCACATACGACCATAGAGCATGGTCTAGAAAAGACATGGAAATGGTTCAATACCCAAATAAAATGAATATCACTCGCCAACTGAAGAAAATTTCGAATTTCTTAATTAACACCCCAATACATCCACAATGGCTACTTGCCAGGCATGATAAATATCTTCTTTCCGAAATTGGAAAAAAATCCAATGGTATTATTGTCGACATTGGGGCCGGAAAACAAAAAATACTAAACCACATTACCAGCAAGTCGGCTTATATACCAATTGATTATTACACAACTTCTATTGGTTGGTATCAACACCAGCCGGCCATATATGCAACAGCGGAAGCTTTACCGTTGCAAGACAGCACTGCAGATATAGTATTACTTCTAGATGTATTAGAGCATTTACCCAACCCGGAATTAAGTTTACTAGAAATTAAGAGGATTCTCAAACCGACAGGAACTGCAATAATTAAAGTTCCTTTCATGTATCCCATTCATGATGCCCCTTATGACTTTTCTAGATTTACCGAGCACGGACTATTACGACGAATCAATCAAGCAGGCCTAGAATGCGATAAGATTACATGGCTAGGCACACCAATTGAAACAGGATCACTATTAATAAATATTGCTCTCGCCAAGTCACTAGCAGATGCAATTCAAGAAAAATCCTGGCTAACCTTACTAAATCTCGCATTCGCACTATTAATACTACCATTCAATTTACTGGGCCTCATCGGCAGTATCATGAGAACCAGAAAATCGGATTGGATGCCACATACATACATCATTCAACTAAAAAAATGCAGCTAAGACATCTCTGCACGAATCTGGTTTTCGGTAAACTAGCAGCCTCCCGCCTTTCGAGAGCGTTCTACCATGCAAGCATCGGGTCAACTGAGTTTCAGCGGCATCGAGTACGCTGGCAAAAAGAAAAAGACACGGCGTGAGCTGTTTCTGCCCCCCCCCCGAGTTCGACACTCTTCGCCGTCCATTTTCATATTTAAGGCCTGTTTTCCAATAAAAACAGAGAGTTTGCATTTCCCACCTACTTGACGCTGTAGTGACACGAAATTTTTCAGTACGTATTGAAAATCGCTTTATTGCTGACCTACAGTGGTGACATGTTCGTGAAGATCACTACCTCCGGCCCGCGCTGTTACGTCAAGCTCGTCGAAGCCTACCGGGATGCCGCTGGCGTCTCACGTCAGCGGGTGATCGCCACGCTCGGGCGCTTGGAATCGGTGCGGGCGGGGGAAGCCGATTCGCTGGTCAATGGCCTCTTACGCGCCGCTGGCAAGCCGACGATGGCGGTAGAAGTCAAGCCAGTTGTCGCATTTAAGGAGTAAGGTTTTGTCTAGGTGGCCGTTGTTGCCCTAGGTTTGTCCTTATCTGGGTTGAGATGGACTTCATCGATATAGGTCCAGTCACGCGTCTGTTTGGCCCAGCGCAATGGGTTGGGTTGGCTTGGCGTGCTCGGGTATACACCTCGTGACGCTGGGTCAGTAAGGTTCGGTCGTTCCCGGCGTGGCGTTGTGAGGGGGTGACAAAGCCGATGGCGCTATGCCGATGGTTGTCGTTATACCAAGCCTCAAACTCAGCCACCCAGCGGCGAGCCTGCACAACATCCATAAAGGGCTCAGCGGGGAATTGTGGGCGGTACTTCAAGGTTTTGAACAAGGATTCTGAATAGGGGTTGTCATTGCTTACCGCTGGGCGCGAGCGGGAGTGTGCGACGCCCAGCGTTTGCAGGGTCGCCCGCATGATTTCACCCTTCATGGGGGCGCCATTGTCGGCGTGCAAGGTCGGTTGATCCTTGCGGATGCCTTCACGGACACAGATGTCTTGCAGCAATTGGCTAGCTAAATCCGCACGTTCGGATTCAAATACCTGCCAGCCCACCAGAGTTCAACAGCTATCAGCGCAAGTTATTGATTAATAACGACCGAAACTTCAGACGTGCCCCTACAACAGGGTCAATTGTTCGGTTTTGTCTGGTTTTTTGATACCTAACGCAGCCAGCAGGGTGGCCTGTTCCTGTTCAACGGTGGTGATACCCGTTACCGCCGGTGCCTGACCAATCCTGGCGCGGTGATGCTGGATGCGGCGCAGCAGAGCAAGCGCGCTTTCCGGCGATGTTTCCTGCTGACTGGCGCGCAAGCGCAGCCGCATCACCCGGTACAAAACCAAGGCCATGAAACAGATCATGGCATGCGCGCGGATGCGATCCGGCAGCCGGTGATAGATCGGGCCGATTTCGATGGTCGACTTGAGCACGCGGAAGCCGCGTTCGATATCGGCCAGCGCTTTGTAGCGCTCGATTACCTGTACCGGTGCCAGATCAGCGGCGTTGGTGACCAGCAGCAGCTTGCCGTCCATCAGCCGGGCATGCGCCAACGCCCGTTCGTCGAGGTGGTAGCAGAACAGCTCGCTGTGGAGGTCGACCCGGATGATGCGCGCCAGATGGGCATCGCACACCGCATGGTAGAAGCGCGCTCGCGCGCCACCATCCGACAGCTGGCGGCCGCGACGGCGCTGGCCGGCCTCTTGGGCATCGAGCTTGCCGGCCCATTCGGCCGCCTGCCGTTCCAGTTCGGCGAGGGTGCGGTCGCGTTGCGTGCCTTGCTCGGTGGCCGTGTCTGGGTGGTGTGCGACGATCAGCCGCAGGCCGTCCCAGTCGAGTTCGCCGGTGACTTCTTGGGTGGCGTCCCGGCAGTGCGCCTGTTGAAACGGCGCCAGCCGCTCGGCGAAGTCGGCATAGCGCCGCCCCGGCACCGCCAGGATGAACTCCAGCGGTTACCCGCTGGGCAGCGTGATCACCTGCAACTCGGCCAGGTTGTCGGTGGACAACAGGCCGCGATCGGCCACCGCAATCACGCGCCGGATCGGGAAGCGCTGGAGCACCTGCTCGATGGTCGGCTTGAGCGTGGTGACTTCGGCGGTGTTGCCGTCGAACACCGCGTGGTAGAGCGGGATGCCGTCGGCGGTCTGCACCACACCGAGCAGGAACTGGCGGGCGATCAGGCCTTCCTTGGCCAGGCCGAACTGGCGCACGTCGCCGTCCTGCTGGGACAGGCCGGCGGCACGGAGGGTGGTCAGGTCGTAGAACACCACTGTCAAGTCTTGATCGAGCAGTGGGCGCAGCAACTCGGCCACCACCTCGTCAACGGCATCGGCCTGCTCGACCAGTACATCCATCGCACGCAGCAGGTGCTGATGCTCGACGGC